>NZ_JAHOIB020000002.1:0-106401 GCF_019129155.2 Bacteroides sp. MSK.18.37
GATTCGAACCCCGGGTACCTCGCAGTACAACGGTTTTCAAGACCGCCGCAATCGACCACTCTGCCACCTCTCCAAAACTTCTTTATCAGAAGTGCTTTTCGTTAAAAGCGGTGCAAAGGTACGAATATATTTTAAACTTACAAGAGTTTTCACAAAAAAAAATCACGAACATCATTTCCAAAGAATAGCAATATCTAGGTATTTTATGTTGAAAAGCATAAAATAGAGCATATTTATGCTGATTATATGAAAAAACGTTGTAACTTTGTGCGCTCTAAAGAAAAGGATAACTACAACCTCTAATTTTATCATTTATGGAATTAAATAAGATCTTTAAAGACGGTCTTTGGAGCACAGAAATCAACGTAAGAGATTTCGTTAGTCACAACATCACTCCGTATTATGGAGATGCTTCTTTCCTCGAAGGACCTACCGAACGCACAAAAGCTGTATGGAACCGCTGCCTCGAAGCACTGGCAGAAGAAAGAGCCAATAACGGAGTACGCTCACTGGATAATGTCACCGTCTCAACCATCACTTCTCATAAAGCCGGATATATCGACAAAGAAAACGAACTGATCGTCGGTCTGCAGACAGACGAACTTCTGAAACGTGCCATCAAGCCTTTCGGAGGTATCAACGTGGTGAGCAAAGCCTGCCATGAAAACGGCGTGGAAGTGGACGACCGCGTAAAAGATATCTTCACTCACTACCGCAAGACGCACAACGACGGAGTATTTGACGTATATACCGAAGAAATCCGCTCGTTCCGTTCTCTGGGATTCCTCACCGGACTTCCTGACAACTATGCCCGCGGACGTATCATCGGCGACTACCGCCGTATGGCTCTCTATGGTATCGACCGATTGATTGAGGCAAAAAAAGAAGATTTGCGTAACCTTACCGGTCCGATGACCGAAGCCCGCATCCGCCTGCGCGAAGAAGTGGCAGAGCAAATCAAAGCATTAAAAGACATGAAGGTAATGGGCGAATACTACGGACTCGACTTGAGCCGTCCTGCCTACACCGCACAAGAAGCAGTACAATGGGTATACATGGCTTACCTTGCTGCCGTAAAAGAACAAGACGGTGCCGCCATGTCACTGGGTAACGTCTCTTCGTTCCTCGACATTTATATGGAATATGAATTGAGCAAAGGAACCATCACAGAATCTTTCGCACAGGAGCTGATCGACCAGTTTGTCATCAAACTGCGTATGGTGCGCCACCTGCGTATGCAATCTTACAACGACATCTTTGCCGGCGACCCGACATGGGTAACCGAATCCCTGGGCGGACGCCTCAACGACGGACGTACCAAGGTGACAAAGACTTCTTTCCGCTTTCTGCAAACACTCTACAACCTCGGCCCTTCACCGGAACCGAACCTGACTGTATTGTGGAGCCCGGAACTGCCGGAAGGATTCAAAGAATTCTGCGCAAAAGTATCTATCGACACTTCTTCCATCCAATATGAAAACGACGACCTGATGCGTGAAGTACGCCAGTCTGACGACTACGGAATCGCATGCTGCGTATCTTATCAGGAAATCGGAAAACAAATCCAATTCTTCGGCGCACGTTGCAACCTGGCAAAAGCCCTGTTGCTTGCCATCAACGGCGGACGTTGCGAAAACACCGGTACGGTAATGGTGAAAAATATCCCCGTACTAACCAGCGACACACTGAACTTCGAAGAAGTAATGAGCAACTACAAGAAGGTATTGACGGAAATCGCCCGTGTTTACAACGAAGCGATGAACATCATCCATTATATGCATGATAAGTATTACTACGAAAAAGCCCAAATGGCTCTTGTAGATACCAACCCACGCATCAACCTTGCTTACGGTGTAGCCGGACTTTCTATCGCCCTCGATTCACTGTCGGCCATCAAATATGCTAAAGTGACTGCACGCCGCAACGACATCGGTCTGACAGAAGGTTTCGATATTCAAGGCGAATTCCCTTGCTTCGGTAATGACAACGACAAGGTAGACCATCTGGGTGTTGACCTGGTCTATTTCTTCAGCGAAGAATTGAAGAAACTTCCGGTTTACAAAAATGCCCGTCCTACTTTATCTTTGCTCACTATCACTTCCAACGTGATGTATGGCAAGAAGACAGGTGCTACTCCCGACGGACGCGCCAAAGGTGTCGCTTTTGCTCCGGGAGCCAACCCTATGCACGGACGTGACAAGAACGGTGCCATCGCCTCTTTGAGTTCCGTAGCGAAATTACGTTACCGCGACTCACAGGACGGTATCAGTAACACTTTCTCCATCGTCCCCAAATCACTGGGAGCTACTGAAGAGGATCGCGTAGAAAATCTGGTGACAATGATGGATGGTTACTTCACCAAAGGCGCTCACCACCTGAACGTGAACGTACTGAACCGTGAAATGCTTTACGACGCCATGGAACATCCGGAAAAATATCCGCAACTTACCATCCGTGTTTCCGGTTATGCCGTAAACTTCGTGAAGTTGAGCCGCGAACATCAATTGGAAGTTATCAGCCGTAGCTTCCACGAACGTATGTAATCAGATCTACTCAATATGACGATAAACGTACATTCATACGAAAGTATGGGAACATTCGACGGGCCGGGCTTACGGCTCGTCGTTTTTCTTCAAGGATGCAATTTCCGCTGCCTGTATTGTGCCAACCCCGACACGATAGCCGGAAAAGGAGGCACACCTACCCCACCGGAAGAAATCGTCCGCATGGCTATGAGCCAACGTCCTTTTTTCGGGAAACGCGGAGGAGTCACTTTCTCCGGAGGAGAACCTACGTTTCAGGCCAAAGCACTAGTCCCTTTAGTGCGTGAACTGAAAGAAAAGGGAATACATGTATGCATAGACAGCAACGGCGGTATCTGGAACGAAGAAGTTGAAGAACTTTTCAAACTGACGGACCTTGTATTGCTGGATATTAAAGAGTTCAATCCGGCACGCCATCAAGCACTGACCGGAAGAAGTAACGAGCAAACCATCCGCACGGCAGCATGGCTGGAAGAAAACGAGAAACCTTTCTGGCTGCGTTATGTATTAGTGCCCGGATACAGCGATTTCGAGGAAGACATCCGCCGTTTAGGAGAAGCTCTGGGAAAATATAAGATGGTGCAACGAGTGGAAATCCTGCCTTATCATACATTAGGCGTACATAAGTATGAAGCGATGGAGCAGGAATACAAGCTGAAAGACGTAAAAGAAAATACCCCCGAACAACTTGAAAAAGCTGCGGAGGTATTTAAAGAGTATTTCACTACTGTGGTGGTCAATTAACCACCACAGTAATAAATAGGATAAAAATCACCATGTCTCTGCTTTCACCTCGAAACAGGGACACTCTTTGATCCGCTCCCAAGGGTCAACAATTCCATTATAATTGGTGTCAGGACTCAAGTCCCGATGACCGACCACCTTTGCATCCGGATAACGCTGCAACAGTTCGCGCACCAGGCGATGCAAAGATTCTTTCTGGCGGGAAGTACGCGTATCCGCTGCCTTTCCGTCCTCATCCAGTCCGCCTTCATAGCACACCCCTAAACTAATCGCATTAAAACCGCGTGCATGAGCACCCACCGTATCTTCATCCCTCATCGGCTCTATCTGTCCCGACTTGCGAATGTAGTAATGATACCCCCAACACGAAAAGCCCCGAAAGCGATGGGCAGTGTCCACATCCTTCGCCGTGAAGTCGCGATCGACACGGGTAGCAGAGCAGTGAATCACAATCAGACTAATCTTTCTCATCGTCCTTCTCCCTTTCCGTCGTTTTCACATTACACACTTCCTTATGGGTAGCATTGAAGCGCACCTCTCTCACAATTCTGTTCCGCTTTCTTTTTCCGAAGAAAGGCACAAGGAACATGATTACATCCAAAATCTTAGTTACAATTTCTTTCATTTGATCTAATATTAAAGTTATCATGCTGCCGGATCCGGAGCTTCTCCGCTTCCACCACCGTCTGAACCGCCACCGGAACCTTTATCATCGTCTTCTCCTTCATTGCCGCTACCGCCCGTTTGAGCCACCGCACGCGTCGTTACCTGCTGGTAGCTAAGAATCTTCGTGATGTCCGCCAACGTCTTTCCGGGACGGAAAATAATATGGGCAGCCGTAATCAGCGAACTTGAAAACTCCTTGACCGACACAGCTCCTTCACTGTTCAACCCGATCTGCAAACTGCCCAAATCACCCAGCCGGACTATTCTTCCCGCTTTCAACGCACGCTTCGCCTCATAAAGAATACCCGAAATGGCGGCACGCACATCTGTCTCCGTACAGGTAGACCGACTGGTGATTCCTTCGCACAACTCTTCAAAATCCAACTCTCCCGAAGCCTGTGCCTGCGCGTAATACTTTGCCGACTCATCCTTTTTGGCAGGATTCTTGCGCGGCACTACTGAATAAGTTACTGTCATTGCCATAATAAAATAATTTTAAGATTTCACACATTTCGAACGCGTTCCTAATTTGTTAACGACATAAAGATAACACATTTTCCATCCTCCGGATTCCCCAACGAAGTTTCCTGATACTCTATGAATAATAATGACGTTATTCTTTTAATAAATCATTAATTTTCAGTAACTTTATAGCATAAACCAAACATCATTCATCATGTATTATCCGGACCAGCCGTTTCTTATCCGCACTTATAAAAAGTCGGAACTAGCTCATCTTTACAACCCCAACGTATGCCTCAAAGTAGCCTTACAAATACTACGTCGTTGGATTGTCTACAACCTTCCGCTCCTGCAAGAACTCGAACAAGAAGGCTATCGTGCCCGCAACCGCCTTCTCTCTCCCCGGCAGGTGGCAACGATCATACGCTATTTGGGAGAACCCTAAGAACTTAATCAAAAAAACGAAAAGTTCCATTCTATTATTTTACAAACAAATTTCTTTGCAACCGCAAATTAAAAAGAACAAACTAACATGGATCATTTTACCATCTTTCAAGACTTTTACCGCGTCATAGCCGAAATGACAGAAGAAGAAATCGTATCGGCCATCAGCAACGGCACATACCGGGAAACGGTGGAGGACGTGCGCCGAATCTTCGCGGAACAAGGCGAGAAAGCAGCCAACGAAAAGAAAATAGAACTACCGGAAATCACCTTTTCAGCCAACTACCGGGGAGGACGTTCAAACGCAACTCTCGTCAAGTATCTGGGATACATCGTAGTAGACATCGACCATCAGACACAGGAAGCATTGGCACGCATCCTCGCACTGGCAAAAAAGTGTGCCCACACCCGCATCGCTTTCATCTAAATCCGGAAAAACCAGACGTGCCGCTTAACAAAAACGATGCGTTTCAAAAAGTACAAAAACGACGCGTACAAGAAAAACGGTGAGCGCGGTCCTATTCAGCATGATCAAAGCCCACCGTTTTTCTTTCACTTGAACCCTCTTTAAATGGCTTTAAAATATCATTTAAAAGCCATTGCAGATTCAAAATAATTTCCTATCTTTATGCAATTGTTAGGCTGCTATACCTGACACCTCATCCGGCTTCGTGTACAGCATCATGTCTGTATATTTAGCTTGATAGTTTACGCTTGCACTAAACTCCACTTTCCTGCATTCCTTGAATGGGCTGCCGACAAATGGGTTTCGGTCCATCCAGTCGCACAGTTCTAAAATGGAGGACTTGTTCGAGGTGAAGTACACGAACGAATGCCCTTTCAGAACGGTTAGTACATCCAGATAGTCAGCCAGACGCCAGAACATCTTGTAAGTACCCACCTCGGTGGAGAGGTACGGCGGATCAACCAGGAACACCACACCCGGAACATCTTTGTAACGTTTGAATACTTCCTTGTAGTCTTCGCTGGTTATAGTCAGTCCTTCCAGATAATCCTTTGCTTCGGGATAGTCTGTCTGCCGAATCCTATTGTAGATGGCTTCTTTCTTCATTCCTTCCAAACTGGTCACATATTTCATGGCGAACAACAAGGATGCGGAAACCGTGATATAATCCACGTAACCGTGCTCTTTTTCTTCCCTCTCAATACGAGCAAACATTTTATCGCGAACCTCCCCGGTTATACGTTTGTTTCTGGGTTCCCCTTCAGCTATCCGACGCAAATCGGATAACAGCACATTGGTGGCCGGGATATTTACAAGTCGGCAGCGGTAGTTGTCGAAGTCATTATACACAACGGTGGCATCAGGCCTGACACATTTGGTAATATGTGACAGCAGGCCCGAGCCGCCAAACAAGTCCACAAACACGGTGCTGTCCGGGAACTGTCCCAGCACCTTGATAAATTCCCTCGCAAACATGCGTTTCTGCCCCACGAAAGGAAGCGGGGCGGACAAATACATCTTTCTCATTTCATTCTGCTTTAAAACGGCCGCAAAGGTCCACAGAATAAACGAAAAACAGCGGGAAACATGAACTGTTCCCGCTGCAAGACATATACAGCAAACTACACGTTCAACCCGAAGCGGACCGTCTCGTCACCGGCGATCAGCGCACGGGTGCCCGGGATATTATTCTCGTAGATATGTACATTGCCCAGATAGAGAGTGATCGACTTCAAGGGAAGTTCTATCTGCCGCGCCATCAGGTACAGGTGGTAAATATCGGAAGGTAGCCCGAGGTTTGCGTCACTGCTGCGCTGGTAGGCGGACAGAACCAGTTCACCGCCATCTAACTGGAACTGTACCAGACTCAAACAGGGTGCCTGGTTGCTCTCGGCACCGGTTTCGCCCAGAAAAAGCACGTAGTTCTTGCTGTTGCGCCTCTCCCGGTTAATTTTCGCTATCAACGGAGGCAGCTTCTCGAAATAGGTCGGGTAACTGTTCACCAGGATGGAGCCGCAATAGTCCCACCAGTTGATGCCGGCCTCCCGGTACTTCTCCACGTTGCGCTCACCCTGCATAAATAACTGCAACTCGCTGCGGAGCTTCTTGCGGGCGATATTATGCCCCTCGAATATGTCAAGCAGGTCCGCCGGTGTCAGTGACAGCTGCTCGTTCAGAAGGTATTGTATATTTCCCTTCTTGTTGGTCTGTGTTTTTCCCGTGGCAAGAATCTTGTCCAGGATACGGTAATACTTGTTCATAGCCATTTCCTCCTTCTAAATTTGAAACACCCTAAAGATAAGGGGAAACGGCACTCCCTACGACATAAAACAACCCGTTCACACTGCAAGCGTCTTGCAGTCGCTCTGGAATCGTTTCACCAAGGCATAAACCTTACGTTCGCTCACCGAATACTTTTCGGACAATACGGCCACAGCATACGAGACTTTTTCACCTTGATCGAGTAGGCGGGTATAGTCCGCGTACAGGTCGATATACCGGGCATCTTCCAGACGGATGCCGGCCGCCTGAAGCCTTTTCAACAGCTCCCGGTTAAAGTTTAATATCTCAATCACTTTCATACAACAAAAAAATTATATCTTTGCATCGCCAATCATTTTTTAGACAACAAAAAAAACGTCAAACCGTGACAGAGGGTATTTGCCCCCGGTCGCGCGGTTTGGCGTTTCATGTTTATAAAAGTGATTGGCGTTACTTTTTAACAGGCCGGGGGCTTTTTTCTTATCCTCCCCCGAAGGATTTATTCCACCCGGTACTTCTCCGGATCAAAAGCGTCTTTCTTCCTCCAGCCGTCAGACAGCGTGTCCTGAACATGCTTCATGGCTTTCGTGTAGAAATCGGTCAGTTCCTCCAGTGTGACGAACTCCCGATATTGGGGAACCTCATCCGTACCGAACTTGAATGTCACGGGAAGCGTAGCACCACCAGTCTGTACGGCCAGATCATACGCTGCCTTATAATTGAACTGGTTTTCACTTGACAGCCATACCGGCATACCTTCATAGAGAAAACCGGAAAGTATCTCACGGTCAATTTGCTCATTACACCAGTCTGTAATGACGGACTTTATAGTATCCATGTGAGGTCTGCCGACAAAGCCTTCCTCCATGTAGGAGGCGGATCCGTCCTCACGTTCCTGTACATCCCAGCGGATGCGCCATCTGTTGCGTGCCGGGCTCACGCACTCGATCAGTTTTATCCCGGATGTTCCTTCTACCCGTTTCATGTAAATATGTATTTAGTTCGACCCTTGCCGAAGGTTTCCGTCTTGATGGTGGTCTCGAACGGGAAGCCGTCGGGCATATCCTTCACTTGCAAGAGGATGTTCTTCATCTCCTCGCTGTTGGTAAAGAACTTTTTCGGTTCACCGTTCATCTCAATGGCCACGATACAGCGGTCCTCGCCCTGTTCGGTCTTGATGCCCGTCTCGAAGTCCTTCACCACAATCGGTAAGTTCACCAGCTCCCGGATGCTTACCACCACCCCGGGAAAACGTTTCTTGCCGTCCTCCGGCTTGTAGGAAACGTTCAAGTCTTTAAATGATCTCATGTCTTTGCCTGTTAATTTTTTAAACAACGTATGACAGTCGGCGTGCTTGGCCATCCCGTAGAACGACGCTATCAGCTCACGCCTCCTCCTTCTCGATTTTACCTCGTGCATTTTTCGGGCGAACTTCTGCTTGATGCGCTTGCGAAGGCGGACATGGTCCGCACCGAAAGTCACATACCCCAGAAAGTCGATGCCCTCGCCCGGCGAGAACACGCGCTCGTTCCCCTTCACCAGGAGACCGGCACACTCCATGCGCCCGTGGACGGCATCACGAATCTTCCACAGTTCCGCTTTCGTTTTACCCAGTACGACGCCGTCATCACAATAGCGGTAGAAATGACGCACGGCATACCTGTCCTTCAGATAATGGTCCAGATACACAGACAAAAGCAAATTGCCCAGCCCCTGCGAGCTGCGCAGGCCGATACTCAGACCTTCAGGCATCAGGCGGATAAAGCTCTCCAGCATGGTCACGAGCTTTGCGTCCTTGAACACCCGGCTGACGCAATACATCACAAAATCCTGCTTCACGCTCTCGTAGAATTTGGTGATGTCAAACTTGTAACAGTAACGTGTACCATCAGGGTCTTCGGCCATGTCACGGCGGACATACGCCAGGAGGTCGTGCATCCCCCGTCTCTTGATACTGGCGGAGGTGGTACGGATGAAACGTTTCCGCAGATGGCGGTCCACCACCGCCATGATGGCATGCACGGCGATGCGGTCCTTCATCGGGATCACCTGAATGCGGCGTAGCTTGCCGCCCTCGATGATCTCGCGTTCACGGTAGTCCTTCACGCGGAAAGTACCGGATGCGATCTGCGCGACCAGCTCCTCCAACACCTCGGGCTTATGCGCGAGCAGATAGCACCCCTGGCGGCTGCGTTTACGCTTGCTGCCGCGAAGGACCTGCCGGAAGGAAGCCTCCATGTTGGAAGGCTCCACGATCTCCTCGATGATATACCCAACCCTGCGCATAAATTACTGTTTATTGCTTTTAATACGGGGCCTTCAATCCCCCGGGCCCGGCTTCTTCGAACCGTTTCCGGCCTACCAAACCCTACCCGACACTTTATTTTTCAGTTTTCCGGCCCTTACGGACCGCTGTTACTGCGGCTTGCCCCCCTCGGCACCACGGTGGGGACAAGTCCCCGGTGTTGTACGCCGATTAAAATTTCCTTTCGATTGTTGTTCAGACGAGAACCGATGTTCGTGTTCGTATTCGAGGAATCGTTGTTCGCATTCGACATCGAAACACCGCCATTCGGGTTCGCGTTGTTGTTGCCACGATAGACCACACGGCCTATGGGGAGGCGCCACCTTTCAAATGCAAAAGTACTATTTTCAAATTATTATTTAACAAACAGATACAAAACCTGACGTCAAAAAAATATTTTTCGACGGGCTGACGCCCGTAATGAACGGCGTTCCCCTGCTCGGGGAACACCGGATGTTTTGTCGCTTCGCTCCCGCTTTGACGCTTTACGCGGCCGATCATGCAACCTCGCTTATCGCTTTAAACGCCACGGCGCTCGACGCCTTAACGAGCCGGCCGCGGAAGGCCAGACGAGAACCGATGTACGGGTACGTACCCGAGGAATCGTTGCTCGCATTCGACACCGAAACACCGCCACTCGGGTACGCGCTGTTGACGCCACGATAGACCACACGGCTGGAGGCAGTGGATATGTAGTAGATGTCGCAGTAATTTGTCGAGGAGGAACCCGAAACGGAACCCACCGGAATCACGTCCATATATTTGCCATGCGCCACGGCGGTAATCCAGATACCGGAGCTCACGGAACCCTTAACCAGGCGGGTACTGCCGTCAGGCATCCAGATGCGCCACTTCCCGGAATTGCCCGTGTCATTAGGAAGATCCACGCCGTCCATCATGTCATATTTATGACCATAGATGTCCTCGTAGCCAAGGCAGCAAATATTATTCACCTGCGTAACCGTGGCCCCGCCGTAGTCATCCTTCTCACGGTACCACGCATACTGGTGGACGGAGTTTTCTATCAGGCTGTTCGTCACATTAGGGTTGATTGAGGAGGCTTCCTCGTAGCCGATCGTGTCCGTCATACCGCGGCTGGCAGTACCACCCGTAGTACGGTTGTTCGTGTGAGAGCCCGCGCCGCATTGTTCCTGGCTGTCACGACGACCGTACTTCGCGTAGAAAAGATTCGCGATGCGCGAGTGCATAAGGGCATCAATCTGCTGCATACCGCGCTGGACACTGTAATAGTGGAAATCAGCCCAGGTCATGCTCGCCGTAGTGCTCCCGCCGGTAATGCAGGCGCGAAGTTTGGAACCGACAACACTGCTGCCCACAACGGCACACAAGTGCTCGTCATTAGGCACCCATTCGGGTTCCATATCCTCGATCCTGTCACTGTTAGAAAGGACAACCTTATCGAACTCTGCCGTGTTCAGAATGGAGAAGTGAAGAGCAGTGGCACCCTCCGGAACATCGGCAATCAGGTACATACCGGCCTCGAACTTGTTGCTCAAGGTAGGGACGACGATTGAACTGATGACCGTGCCGGAATCGTCTGTGAAAATGCTTCCGACAAGGCTTGTACCGGGAACGCTCGGGAAACGCACACGCTTGTAACCGTCCACGTTCACCTTGCATACCGAATACGTACTGTCAGTACTGTAGCTGTTCGAAAGCGTATCCTTTCCGCTCATGATCTTACGACCGGAAAGATAACCGCCACTCGTGCCCTTAATGTCGTCAAGCGTAAGGACGTCAGCATCCGGAACGGAAGGCATGTTATCCGAACCGTTACTGCTGTAACAGGAGTAATGCTTGCCGTTCAGGTAATCATTGATACCCTTGCTCCAGAAGAAGGGCTCGTACATCATCCAGTCACCTTCAGTGCCGTCCAGTCTGGCAGCCGTGCCGTCGGCGTACTTGTTGCTGTCCGTGTCGTCCAGCGGGTAGTAGGTCATCTCACCGTCCAGGTTGTTCACCGTGGTATCAACGTTCGCCATGTTCACACCCCGCGTCGTCGCTTTTTTAGTCACTTTAGCAAGTACACGGTGACGCTGCTTCAGGATGGCGGAAATATGACCGCTCACCTCATACGCGTTGTCATACTTGTAGCCGGTACCGTTGTCAAGGTTGCTCACGTTCGCGTCATCCGATACCTCGTCGTCGAACTCGATCATCGTGTATTCCGGCTGCCGGATATTCAGTTCCGGGAAGTGCGCCTTCAGAGCGCTGTACGTATCGTCATCAATGTAGCGCGTGAGCTGTACCGTACCCACCAAGGCGCACGTGTCCGTAGTGTTGCCATCGGAATCCACACCGCCCATCCCGACAAACTTATCCAGCCACGTACCGTCATCCTCGCGGTCAATACCGGTTACTCTGATACGTTCCACACCCGTGCAACGGCCCAGCAGGGTTTCCCAGTCAATACCTGGACAACTGTCAAAGATGAAGGTCTTCACCTTGCTGTAGCTTTCCAATGTCAGCCCGCCGGTGGTCAGTCTGCCCAGATATTCCAGACGGAGGCTGGTCAGTGTACCGGGAAGGTGGAGCAGCGTCACGGGAGAACCCTTGGCTAGCACCACGCTCTGCACCTGCGTACCGCGGGCCTCAAGTTCTTCCAGCTTGGTCTGCGCACTCAAATCCAGCTCGGTACTGGTACTTCCCCCGGTTTTCGCCTGTGCTTGGTTACGAAGGTTGAGTTTACGTAGCTGCTTGCAGTTGCCGATGTTCAACCACCAGCCGGTACTGCCGTTGCCGGAACTTTGAAGGTTCAGTTCGCGCAGCACGGTACATTTGCCCAGGTCGAAAGCGTTTTTCAGGTGGTCGGCGGCCCCGCTCATATCCAGCACCTTCATACGGCTCGCGCCATAAACCCTCAAGGGATCGTTCACCGTATAGGCACCGGTGATGGAAAGGCTCGCAGCCGCATCTTTCTTGATGATGCCGGTATTCCCTATATTCGGGCTGTTGTTCGTACCGTAGCCGAAAGCATAAACCTCGTTGGCCGTAATCTTCAGCACGTCGGGGGTGTCAGCAGCCGTACGTGCCAGATAGAGGTCGATGTTGTCACTGGTGAAATTGCTCGTGCCGTACTTAGCATCCAGAAGGGCGAAACGATTACGCACGAAATATTCACGGTGCGCACGGTTACTGCCCTGAAGGGCGTAGATGAACGGCCACACCTTGCCGTACATCTCCTGCGTGGCGGGCAGGATGTACTTCAGCTCGCCGCTCTTGTTATAGGCACGGTCGCACCAGTTGCCCGCCTGCTCCACGTTCAGCATGTCCAGGACACGGCTGGTGGTAAGTACACCGCGAAGAGCCTGCGCCTGTGTCTTCAGGTCAGCGTCCAGGTTGGCCAGAACGAGGTTCCAAAGCCAGCTGTCACGGCCTTCAAAGGCATATTTCCCGGCCTCGGCGTCATAAGTGTCGCGGTCGGTGGTGTAGTCATACACCAGGAAACAGTCGTTACGTTTTCCCATCTGGGTATCACCGTCGTAGTAGGTGATGTACCATATCAGGCCGTCCCACGTGCGCAGCATCATGTTCTTCGCACGCTGGTCAACGGCAAGGAAATAGTCCGTCCAGAGGTAATACGTCAGCAGGAAAGCCTTGTCGAAATAGTCACTTATCTCGTCCCTGAACTTCTCGCTCTTAAAAGTGGAGAGGTCGGCGCTCGTCGCACCGTCCGGAACACACGAGCGTATCCATGCGTACAGCCGTTTCACGGCCGTACGCTGCGACTCGTCAAGGCCCGCCCATTTCACATCATCCGGAACGTTGGTCTCGGCACCGGCATCAAACACCTCCTCCAGATGAGCGTCACTTGTGGTCTTGAAAAGGCACATGGCCTCGGTATTGTTCAGCATTTCCAGAGTGAGGGGACAGGCAGGATCGTAACCCTCCACGCCACTAAGGCCGAACAGGTCGCCGCTCTTGCTTTTCTCGTTGTTGAAGTTGTATTGCCCCACATAGTTGTTCTCGCCGTCCTCCGCAGCCGCCACAAACATGTCGATAGGCACACCGTCGATAGCGGTACGCACGGTGACCGCGTTCAAATCGCTGCCGCCCGTCTCGTACTGGTAACGCTGCGGAGGGGTGAGAAGCCCCATCTCCTTCAGCACGTCGTTGAACAGTTTGGCACCGCCTGTGTTCAGCGACATGGACGAGTCGGAATAATCACTCTTCAGACAGATCAGGTTCATGGCGATGCCACCGGGACGGACGGGATATTTCTTTTCCGCCTGCTCCTTGCCGCCAACGGTGAAGCTAAGGTTCGTGCCGCCCTTGCTGATATAGATACGGATGTTCTTGCTCGGATATTTCGTGGAACTGGTACCCTGAATACGGATATAACAGTCACGAAGCACGAAGTCGTATTCGGATCCGAAAGGGGAGTAATAGAAGATATCCGCCGAAAAGTCCGTCTTCTTGTTGTTCTCGGCATACACGTCATCGAGCTTGTTCTGGCGCACGATACGCAGCACCCCCTTGCCCTTGGCACGCAGCTTGTCCATATCCACAGTGTCGGTATCACCCAGGATATCGTTCTCCTCATACAGCGCGATCATCTCCTCACCGTCCGCACTGTCCACCATCCGGTTCTCCAGTTCCTCGTCGTCACTCAACCGGCGGGTATAGATACGCACGCTCTTTACCTCCACGTCCGCCCCGGCGCTGTCAATGGTGATATATTTCGGATTGTCCTGGCGGAAGCTGAAGGCGTTGTCGTAGATGTCGGCACCGGTACGGTTGCCGTCCACATAAAGCTCCATCAGACGGCTCTCATTGCGGGTACCCACCATGAGGGCCACCTTGATCCACCGGTCTTCCACATAATTCGTGCCCAGCTTGATCTCACGCTCCACCAGCTCGTCGTCCTCGTTGGTATAGGACACTTTCTCACCGGTCTTGAAACTCGCTTCCGAAGGGGTGATATAAAGCCCCTTGCCACTGTCGAGACAGTCCACAACTGCGGTATCGCTGTCAGTGGGATTGCTTACCCGGAGGGTCAGTTCAATGGTCAGCCCCGTACTTTTCACATCGGTGGCAAAGGGCCGGTAGCCGATGACGGCTTTCGCACCGTTGGTCAGCTTCAGCGCCTCACCCGTCCAGCCGTTGCTGCTCCAGTCAAAACCCTCGAACGTGGTCTCCACGCCGTTCGACTCCCATGTTCCGGGGTTACTCTCCCCGTTGCTGCGGCCCGCCGCGTCAAGCTTGACCGCCAGGCCGTAGGTGGCCTCGCTGATATCGATACCGCTCTCACCCACGTCGATGCGCAAAGTGTACCCGGTCGGACCGGCTTTCAGGACAAGCGTCTGCGTGCCTTCCTCGGTAAACCGGTTACTGTAGGTCATCATGCTGCGGGGAGCGCTCACGGTACTGCTCTTGACGCCGTTTTTCCAGAACTCCACTTCAGCGGGCACACGGTCGGGATCATAGGCCACCCAGTCGAAAGTGAGCTTCTCGTAGCGGCCGGCTTCAAGGACCGGCTCCAGATGCTCGTCCCGTCCGAGGACATGCCCGTCGGCATGAATGAGCTTCAAACCGATGAAGGGCGCGCCGGTTCCGGCCTTCAGCAGGTCGATATGGATGCTCTCGCTTTTCAGCGTGAGGTCGTCAGTTTCCATCTCGGCCACCAGCTGGGCGGTATGCCGCCCCACGGACAGGCCGGTCATGGAAACCTCGAAACTGCCGTTCGTCGTGCCGCTGCGGGTGACCGTATGCGCGTTCTGCTGTACACCGTCCACGTACAGGCTGACGGTTTTCGTGCCGGTACCGCTCACGGCGTAGGGTATACTCGCGGAATCATAGGTACCGTAACCGCCGTTCTGGATGGTGGCCGCCAGGTTGTAACCGCAGGAAAGGGACAGGGTGACGCTCTTCACGCTCACGTACGCCTGCTTCTTCTGCGCCTTGCCCGTGGTGGGATCGGTAGTCTCGGCAATGACGTAGATATCGCTCGTGCCCACCAGCAGGTATTTGGTCAGGTCAAGGGTATAGGTACCCTTGCTCACTTCCTTCAGCGAGGAGGAATAAGTGGTGGTCGTCCCGCGCTTCACCTGGATGGTGACGGTCGCTTTCTGTCCGGTACTGCTACCCTTGTCATCACCGCCGGCAACCTGGTGGTCATAGGTATAGGTAAGTTTCACCGCTCCGCCTTCCTTCACGGTTTTCTTGTCGGTCTCGGCAAGCAGCACGATCTTGGTGGTGGAGGACTCACCGCCGCCACCGCTGCCGGCCGGGATGTCAACGCTCGCGATCTCCGCCCCGCTCTTGTTGGTCAGCGCAAGGCGGACACTGCTCTCGTCGTCGCTCACTTCCGCGCTCATGCCGAACACGGTACCGGCTTCCACCTCCTGGAATTTGGCGGCGACGGTCTTGTTCTGGACGGGATTGGTACTGTCGGCATCCAGGCTCTCGTCCACTTCCAGCTTGTCGATGGTCAGATCCACGTTGCCCTCGCTGTCGGGAACTTTCTTCTCGCCGTTCACCGTCAGGCTCTTCATCGTTCCGGCACCGCCGAAGTCCTCCCAGCTCGCCTCCTGCTCCCAGCTCGACAGACTTGTCCCCACGAACTGTTTGGTCTCCCATTTGCCCTGCGAGACTTCATAGGTGATGCAACGGCCCTTGTAACGGTATTTCTCATCCACGGCACCGATCGCGGAGGAAAGGACATAATAACCGCTCTCCAAAGGGACTTCCGCCGTCACATTATACGTGTTACCGCCACCGCCCGTACCACCGGGAATATCAACGGAGGCAATCTCCGTCCCGGTCTTCCCCAGCAGGGTGAGTTTCACCGTGTCGTTCTCCTCATCAGGGACGGCCGTCATGCCACCGACCAAACCGTCGTTCACACCGGCGGCGGAATCCTCCGCCTGTTTCGCAGCCGCGGATGCCGCTGCCGCGGCGGAATTTGCAGTTTCAGCAGCCTGATTGGCGGTACCGGCCGCATCAGACGCCATACCCGCAGCTTTATTCGCCAAAGCCGCAGCATTATCCGCTTTCGTGGCAGACGCATTCGCCGTGGCAGCGGCATCATCGGCCGGTTTACGCAAAAGGGTGAGCGGAGCACTCACCAGCTCACTGCCGCGAAGGGCGGGGAGACTTTTGATATTGTCAAGGGAGCTGACCTCCACAAGTTCATCAACGCTCTGGCTCTCGGCCTTGATAGCGTTCAGGATGTCGTTCTTAAGTTCCGTTTTCTCCGATTCTGTAAGTGCCATAAGTTATTCCTCCTTTTTTATTGTTGTCAGTCATTGTAATAATGGTATGAAAGCGCGCTGAAGCCAAGGATGCACCAGCCGCACTTGTTCAGGCTGTTAATGATGGCGGGCTCCTCCCAATCCTCGCCCGTGTAGAGCAGGAGGAAGCGGTTCACGGAGGTGACGTACAGCCAGTTCCTCTCCGGGTTCTCCGGAGAGGAAGAAAGCTCTCCCTTCCACGTGATGCGGAGATCATCGGAAGCGCCGCCGTAAACGGGGAACTCCACCCACGCGCCGTACCAGTAAAGGTAGTTGCGGTTCCTTTTCGTGTCGTAGTAAAGCCATCCGCTCGAGGGGGAAGCGGGGGGACCGGCCGACGCTCCCCGCCACGAAACCAGGTCCGCAAGGATTCTCCCGTTCAGCTCGGGGGTACCGACCAGCTCGATGATCCCGCTGATCCAGTCGATCCTGTAGGGGTCGGAATAGGAAAGCAGCGAATCACTGCTAAGGTTCACGTTGGAACCGCGGAGCAGCGTGCCGTCGTCCACACGGACGGAGCTGTAGCGGATAGAGCCCACCGTACGCGTATAGGGAGGGTGGCAGCCGTTGTAAAGGGTTACGCGCGAGCCGATATAACGCACGTCGTTCGGAAGGATGATGTCCGCACCGTTCGACGAACCGGCCATGTCCACCTTCAGGCTCAGCTCGCGGCCGATCAGGTAGCCGGCCTCGCCGCGGCCCGAGCAGGAGGTCAGGACGGCGTCGCTCGACTCCACAAGGTGGAAGTTCGTGCGGATATGCCCGGAGAACGTGCCCGCGTTCGCCTCGATGCTCCCGTCCTCCAGGATCTTGAAATTATCGTTGGCCGTCACGAGGCCCTCCAGCTTGACGCGGTCACCGGTCAGCTTCACCACGCTGATCTTGTTGCCGTCAGCGTCCGTCCCGTCCACACTCACGCCGATAAGCGCCAGTTTCCCGTCCGCGTCCTGGGCGTAGATGCCCGCGCCTTCAGGCTTCACCACAAGCCCCGTCTCTTCCAGCATATTCTCGTCACGGTCAAAGACGGCGGCCGTTATCTTCACCAGACGCTCCGACTGCTCGAAAAGCGTCCGGTAGCGGTGTGCAAGGCTCTCCACCTTGTCAGTGGACAGCACGAGCATATACAGGTAGATGTCACCGGTAAAGGACAGTTTGAAATCACCGGTACCGTTCCAGAGGCCGCTACAGGTGTACTGCACGTAACCATCAGTTGCAGACAGTTCCTCCTCCACCTCCAGGCTGTTGAAGTTCGCGAAACCCGTCTTGTCAACGTCCAGGAACTGGACTCTTAGAGTCCCTTTGGTTGCGCAGCGGTAGAAGAAGGAAAGGTACACCGGCACGGCCTCCTTCTCCCCGTCACCGTTCACAGGCATGGAGGGGATGCTTTTCAAATTCGCCCGTTTCTGGAGGATGTACTTGTTACGGATGTGCACCACCGTCCGCCCGTCATCCACCGTCACGCTCGCCCCGTCGCCCTTTCTGGTCAGTACGTTGTTGTTCGCCCAGATCCATTTGTTACCTGCCAGGAAGAACACCGTCTCGTTCTCCGTGTTCCATTTCTCCAGCCCGTCATCGAAGGCGGGGTTGTTCAGGTAGCCCTTCTCCGTGGCGAAGTCGTTCCTTAGGGCGGTCACCGCGCTGGTGATGCGCCCCTCCACGATCTCGAACTTGGTCTTGATGTCCTCACCGGTCACCAGAAGGAAAGTCCCGCGCAGGTAGGCGTTGTCGCTGTAAAGGCCGTTGCCGTGCGGCTGGTTGTCAGCCGGGAACCAGTCATCGCTGATGCCGTCCAGGTTGCCCAGGCGCGCACGAAGGCAGCCGGTGAAGTTCTTCGCCTTCACCCCGTCCATCACGTCCACGCGGGGCTGACCGTCCTCGGTGGCGGAGATCAGGATCAGGTTCTGACGCAGCGGGTTCTCCGTGTTGCCCATCAGCACGCACTCGTCACCGGCCTCCGGAAGGGAACCTGAAAATTCATCCTCACTTACGAGAATGGAGTCACCCTCCACGCCGGCCACCTCCACCCAGTACCCTTTCAGGTTCCCGCCGCTGAACGTGGCGCAGCGCATCAGGTCATGGGCCTGGAAACTGTTGTCCTGCTCGAAAGTGATCCTCCAGTAACCGTCCTCAAGTACGGCGGTCTTTATTTTCCCGTTGGCGGCGCTGACGCACAGCTGGCCGCCAACGCTGCGTACCTTCTCGATAAGCAGCTCCAATACTACCATGACCTGGCGTACCGTCAGCTTGTCGATGGTAAGATGGGACAAAGCGTCCTCCATCCACAGCCGCCACCCCTCACCGAAAAGACCGTCCACAAATTTCGGGCTGCGAAGGAACTCACGCACGACAAGGGTCAGCAACTCGGCATTGCCCTTGTCATCAATACCCGCATTATCCTCCTGTCCGAAAGAGGCTCCCGCTTCGAAGGTGATCTTCCCCTTTGCACGGTCATTCTTTTTTTTGCTGATGTGTTCCGCCTGACTTCTCCGCGCGGAAAAAAGATTGTTGTCCGTAGGCAGTGTCTTGTCCCAGCTACGGATAATGTCAGGAAGCGCGGCACCCTCCGCCTTTGACTTCGTATAGTTTTTCAGTTCCCCGATACTGTCATTCACCCGTTCAAACGCACCACTATGCAGGGCATCGCTGATCTCGATGTCCATCTCCCCGGGTTGGTTCACCTTCCGGGTAATTTTCGTGATGCGGCTGCTGCGATAACCGGTTTCGGGGAAATACTCCTCGCTTTCAAGTCTCACACGGCGGCCTACGGACAGGGAAACACCGTTCTCCTCAATCCACACATGGTCGGTCGGGGCCTTGTAAACGGCAAGATCCTGCCAGCATTCGGTATTGAACTGTTCCACCGCCGTAAGAAACTCCTCCTCGGCAAGCGGGTAATATTCGTCCGGCATACGGATATTCCAGAGAATATAACGGTCACCGGATTTCGGAATAAGTTTGCCGCCGGGGAGTTGCGTGTCATCATCATAGGGCCATATCGTAATAATCTCGAACTCACGGGTGGCACTGTTGAAATTCACCTCGAAATAGTGGTCCTCACCCTGCCCCAGTCCGGAAAGGTCACCGTCCTGGAACGATACACGTTTGGTCTCGTCGGGCAGCTCGTAATCGTTCGGATCGAAATTCAGGCTGTCGTCCCTGAAATAATAGACCGTGAAAGGGTTGCCGTCGTCATCTTTCACATCTTCGCTGCGCACACTGCTGACAGCCCCGATCCTGCGGGGATAAATGCCGCTGAAGGCGTCTTGCTCGTAACGGTCATAGATGCCGTACTCCTCCGTATGTATCTCGACATATTGCCTGCCCCCCGGAAGCATCAGGCGGCTATGCCCGTATTTTGACGGATCTATGTTCCGCGTGCTGCCTACCGGGAACAACCGGGTATAAAAATTGTCGGTACCCGTCGTGTCGCGTTCGATTCCGGTCAGTCCCTTCCCGTAGCCCAGCGTTATTTCCTCGCCATGCTCACACCGGCACACGTTCACGGTCTGGCCTTCCACCCACCATTCAGCCTGCCCGCCGACCGCTTCGGCTATCTCTTTCAGGGCTTCGTTGCAGTACTTCCCCTCGTAATCGATGACGATAAGGTCCGTACCGTCCACCCGCCCCACTTTCCAGTCGGTGGTGTGGTTCATTCCGTCATTGATACACTTCACGATCATGGCCACGTGTTCACGCGGAGTCGCTGTCAGCGTGAACACAGGCTCGGTGTTCCCGTCGGTGGTCTCCAGCACAAGAAAACGTCTCACCAGGCTCTCGATACCGTAAAACTTCAAATCATATACCCACTCCTGGCCGCTCTTCTGCTTCGGGATGTACCGTTCGGTCAGCCAGTAGCGCTCACCCTCAAAGTCCACCCGGTCATTCACGTCCAGGGCGATATATTCGTAATGCGTGAAAGAGAGTGTCAGGACATTGTCACCCTGCACCTCCTTCACCTGGGTGGAGCTGTCGCCCGCCTCGATATCGGTCCGTCTGTTGCCGTTGCTGTCATAGATGGTCAGCATGTCTGTATCTTGTTTAAACGTCGTTTGAATAGGGTTTGAATCACATTTATATGACCGGGACAGGTTCCCGGAACTTCACCTTGAACTTGCCGGCGTGCACGCCTTCCTTCCAGAGATAGGTCAGAGGCTGGAACTTGCTGCAATCCGTATATTTCACACGGAGAGTCAGGGCAAGTTGGGGAAAGGAAATCTCAAGCCACCCGTCACGGCCTTTCTTCAGGAAATTGATGAACTCGAAATACTTCTTCAGCCAGCCGGCCTGCGTTTTGCCAAACAGGGCGAAATGAAGCGTCACGTCACGGGCCTCGTTCCTGGGCGTCAGCACGGAGGAATATTTCTCCCCGTCCTCCTCCCGGATATTCACAGCCGTGTCCGTTTTCGTCTTGCTCGGGGTCAGGATGGCGGTCAGGTTATCCATCCCGCCGCGCTTGTCCTCAACGAGGAACACCCCGTATGTACTCCAGATGTCGGTACCGTTGACAAGTACCAGACCGCCTAAGATCTTTTCCATATCATTTGCATTTTACTCCGTCACGATTGATTTTACGAATCTCTTCCTCTATTTTGCCAAGGTGCGACGCGCTCGTGCCGGTGTTCTCCTCGATACGGGCAAGATGCCCCTCGGCGGTGTTCATCTTGTCGATGACGCTCTCCATCTTCTCATCGATGCTCGACCAGTGTTGCAACCCGCTGGTGAACATGCCGTCCAGTTTTGTACCCTGGTCCTGTGTCATGGCTGAAAAACCGCCGGTTTTGGCGCTCTGGCTCGTACCGCCCGAGTTATCGTACCCGGTGGCCGCGGCAAGATTGTCACGAAGAGCGATGGCTTCCTCGACATACTTCATGTACTCGTCCTGGAGGGCCTTACGCTCGGCTTCTGTAAGGTCATTGTCTTCCATCGCCTTGCCGAATTTCTCCCACCAGCCTTTCAGCTTGTCGGAATACAGCTCACCGATCTTGTTTGACAGCATCGCACGCATGAAATACTCGGATATGTCCTCCGCCGCGGCTGCGGCATCATACTTCATATCCATCAGGTTATCCACGAAACTGCTGTACATGCTGTCGAAGGAAATACCGGTGAGACCTTCATACAGCTGGTCGGTAAGTTCCTCCAGCTTGCCCGCCTGGTCGATATAGTCATCCAGCTTCTCGGTCAGACGACCTCCATATCCGCCCTTGCCGGTATCCTGGATCTGCGTCCACATGTCCACGTTACTGCGCAACTTCTTCATCTCCTCCGGACTTAGGTTCCAGATGTCACCGTTCCAGCTACGCCCGATCTGACCGCTCAAACGGTCAATCTGTTCCTGTGAGAAACCGCCCCAGTAATAATTCCAGCTGTGATGCGAACCGTGATAGCCGGCCTGCGACATGGCCATGTCCAGATAGTTCGAGTTCGTCTCCTGCTGGAGCCTGTAGGCATCCCGGTAGGCGGCCACGGACTTTGTACCCTTGCTCGCCTTGATCTCCTCCGTCAGGTCCTCGATAGCCGTCTGCAAGGTCTCGTTGCGCTCGGTCAGCCGGTCGATGGTTTCCTGGACCTCTTTGGCATTGCTTGAAGTCGTCCAGGAGGAAAATCCGCCCCAGGTCAATGCGTCGAATATCTTGCCCACACCGGAAAGCAGCGATTTTCCGATAGTCACAAAAAGATCACCGGAAAGCACATCGTCAAGAATACCGCTCACGGCATTGAACACCGCGTCGAGCAGGCCACCGATGACCACACTCAAACCATCTTTGAAAAGGTCTATAATACTTACAATCCAGCCGACAACAGGCACATCCTCAAGTGTTTCGGAAACCTTTCCGAAAGCCTCGCCCAGTTTGCCGTCCACTTCCTTGGCACCTTTGCCGAGTGTGATCAGGCCATTATACGCCCCGCTGATACTGCCGGAGGCAATCTGCTGCAATCCGTCCCTCACATTCTCCATACTGGTCTTCAGACCGGAGGCAGTATTCGAGAGGGACTGCCGGGCACTGTCAGCCGTTTCCTGCAAGGCGTTTATATTCTCACTCGCGGCATCGGCATTAGCCTGCGCCGTTTCCAGGGCTTGCCGGGCGGACTCCTTCTCCTGTTCGGTTCCGGACTGTTGCGCCTCAATGTATGATTTCTGGGCGGCAATGAGTGCCGTATAGGTGTCCGCATACACCGCCTGTGCCTCCTTCAGGTCTGAAAGGGCTTTCTGGTAGGCAGTAACCTCGGCACCCAGTTTCTTGAAACTGACCTTGCCGGAACCGCCCAAAGCCCTCTCCATCTGCTGGACGGCAGAGACAAGCGCGTCCTGGCTGGCATGGTCGGCATTTCGGAACTCGTCAGTGAGCATGTATTTTCTGGCATCCGCCAATACAGGCTTTATCATATCGGAAAACATCCCGCCGAATTCACCGAAGACAGTACCCCAGTCAATACGGGCTTTCAGTTCCTGCACTTCGATGCCGGCAAGTTTGCTGTCACGTTCAACACCGAGAGAGAGCTTCTCGCTGCCGGACGTCGTCTTTTGTATCTTTTCCGCATATTCGGTCGCGATGGCGAGTTTCTGCTGCTGGAAGGTGCCGTAGGCCTGCAAATATTCCTGCATCACTCCGAACTCTTCCCGATAAGCTTCCGCTATTTTCTTCTGTCGGCCGGACTCGTTCAGCTCACGGGCCTTGTCTATTTCGGACTGCTGATCTTCCGACAGCGAACCGGACTGCCCCGCTTTCGCGTTGTCACGTTTCCAACCGGCTTCCTGCCTGGCTATTTCATCCTTGCGTGCCTGGTATTCATTGTCTATCTGGCGCAGCTTCTTCTCCAGCCCCTCGGTCATCATCTCAATCTCCGCCTCGTCATTCTTCCTTTGCAGCCCGGCGAGTTCCTGGCCCAGCTTTTCAGAAACCTGTTTGCGGCGTTGGGCTTCTTTCTCCGCCTTGTCCGCCTTCTTCCGTTCGGCCTCGGAATCCTTATCCTCACCGGGCTTGACCTTGTCGTACTCCTTTTTGGCGGTATCGACGGCATCCTTCAGTTCTTTCGCCTTCTTCTCAAACTCCTCACGGGAAAGGCTGTTGGACGTTTCCTGAAGAAAGGCGTTATAAGCCTTGAGCGCATCCTGGTATTTCTCTTTTGCCGCAGCCACCCAGTCAGTGCTTGAATCCGTGGGCAGGTTACGCCGGTTTTGTTCCGAAACCAGTTTGTTCAGCTGATACTTCAGTTCGTCACGGGAATAAGTTCCGGTAAGATTTTCGTCACCCTGCGTAATCTTTCCGTATTCCTTCTCCTGGACAGACATCCGGGCAAGCAGGGTTCTACGCTGCTTTATCTGCTGTGCAAGGGTCTCGTTACTCACACCGGTCAGGTTTTCGAAATAGGCATTTACCTCGTCCTTGCGGATTTGTCCGTTCAGGCTCTTGCGTTTTCCGTACAGATTCTGAAGCTCTGCCTCCTCATCCCTTGAACGTGCGGATTTCCGGACATATCGGGCTCTTTGCCGCCCGTAGCTGTCCTGGTAATATTCGGTTGCCAACCGGGTCTTGCCTTCAAGTTCTTTTATCCTGTCATCCACACGTTTCAATTCATTGGCGGGATTGGATATGGACTCACCGGCTTCCAATCGGGCTATCTCTTCCTTGATTTTCTTGATATTCTTCAGTTTCTCATACTCGGTGTCGTATTTGGAGAATATATCCGGATATTTCTGTTCCAGCTTGTTTAGCGCCTCACGCCGGGCATCCGTGGACACGGCTTCATCCCCGGCAATGGAACACAGTTCCTCTATTTTGCGCCTGTGCTCTTCCTCGGCCTCTATGGTTTTCTGCTTCTGCTGCTGATACCTTTCCTCGGATTCCTGCAAACGTTCGGTTTCCGTCTTCATGGAGATCAGTGCCACGGCAACACCGGCAAGCAGGGTCGCAACCAGCACATAGGGATTGGAAAGCATGGTCCGGTTGAGCATTTTCTGCGCTTTCTCAACCAGCAGGAGCCAGTTGTAATGCAACGCCTCCGCAGCCACCGCCCAGCCTTTCACGGCCGTGACTGTCATGACGGCGGTCCGGTACACACCATACGTACCGACAAGCCCGAGCAGGATACGGCCGAAACGTTCGTAATGCTCCACCATGTAGGAAACACCGGAAAGCGTGGTGTTGATGACACCTTCCGACTGTTGCCCGATTTCATTGAACATCATTGAAACGGCATCCTCTATATTGGAGATCTGTCCGGTTATCGTTTTGGATTGTGCCTCCATCAGACCACTGAATTTTCCGCCCTCGTCCGTCAGGCTCTCTATGACCTTCTGCACTTCGGGAAAACCGACCTTGCCTTCCTCCACAAGCTCCTTCACCTTGCTTTCAGCCACGCCGAACTGCTTGGCCAGTTCGGCGATCATAGGGATGCCCCGGCCGGTGAACTGGTTCAGGTCCTGTGTATAAAGCCGTCCCTGGGACATGGTGGTGCCGTAAAGATAGACCAGATCGTTCAAAGGGATGGAAAGTCCGGCAGCGATGTCACCCAAGCGGATCAGCGTCTCGTTCACTTTCTCCGCTCCAAACCCGTAGGCAAGAAGCTGCTTGGCACCCTGCGCGACATCCTCCAGGCCGAAAGGAGTGGTCGCGGCCGTATGTACCAACTGCTGCATCAGGGTGTCGGCCTTCTCCGCACTGCCGAGCATGGTCTGAAACGACACCTCCAGCTGCTGGAACTCGCCGCGTACCTTGGTGATGTTCGACACCAGCTCCTTGATAGTAAAGGCGGCCGCCAGCTTGCCGACGGTGTTGTTCAACAGGGAACCGCTCCTGTCAAGTTCCCGGATCTGTCTGTTGGCGGACGATGCCTGCTGGGACATCCGCTCGATCTTGCCCACGGCCTTGTCAAGACGGGCGCTCAAATGGTCCACCATAAGGAATTCTATTTGTACCGGTTTCATCTATTTTAGCTTGCTTTGAAAAAATCCTACTATTCCATCCGCTTCATCCTCGGCGCTCCGCTCATCCGCAGGACCGGAAGATCCGGACTTGTCACGGACATACCGGGGAGCGTCACTAAGCATCATGATCAGGGTCTGGTAATTCACCTTGTTCAGTATATAGTCCACGCTCCAGCCGGTGGCACTGGCAATCTGCCACACAAAACCGAAAGGGCTATGGGAGCCTTCATAACGGCTCTTTAACTCCCCTTCTTTCTTTGGCTCAGTCTCAAGCTCATCGGATTCGTCCGCTCGGCTGATCTGATAATAGGTATAAAAGGGTCGGTACCCATCAGGCTGACAAAACGCTTGATCGCACCCACCAGATAACGCTGTTCCATGAAGTTCCTTATGAGCCATGCCACCGGGCGCAAAAGCACGCGGCGGCTGAAAGGGCCACGACAAAGGGTATAGGCCACCATACGGCTCACCGCCTTGCCGTGAGAGGCCAGAAACTGCATTTCCTCCTCCTTGCTGAACCCCCACATCTCCTCACTGGTGATCCCCATCGACAAATATGTCCGGGCAAAAAGAATCTGACCGGACATATAAGGCCGCCTCATGGTCACGCGCAGCTCCAGCGGGGATTTCCTGAAAGGGATATGAAACGCTTTCAGCGGGACGCTCACACCGATATCCAGCAGCGCGTCCGCACCCTCACGCTGGATCTGCTTGATGACAGCTTCGTCCATACGCTACTCCTCGGCCAGGTTAGTGGAAGCAGCAGCGGCAGATTCAGCAGGAGGCAGTTTATACTGTTTCCACTCTTCCGGGATAGAATCCGTATTGAATACGCCATGGGGCTGGGAGCCGTCTTCCGGCATGGCCACTTCCAGCGTGCATTCGATTTTCGCCGTTTCTGTCAGGGTCAGCTTGCCGCCGAGATTGGAAAGTAGCGTGCCATTGGGAATCAGGATGCTCTGCCCCGAAACAAGGGCTATTTCCCACGGACCGGTCAGCAACACGGCTGCCGTCGGGGCCGTCCAACCAATCGGGGTTTTCTTTTCCGAGTCCTCTTCCTTGTAGTGCATGGTACCACCCAGCAAGCTATGCAGGTTTTCGTAGTTCAGCTGGATAACGTTGAACGTGGGGGCGATGCTGCCATTCGACTGGGGAATGATAAGCACCGGGGTTCCCGGCACCTGCTCCGCCTCGATTTTGGCGGATTCGGGTTTCTGCCCGCCCATGTCAAACGAATTCTTCTCTATGTAACCCACCACAAAGTCCTTGTATTTCACGGCACCGACGCCGTACATGAAATTCTTATTCATTGTTTCTTGATTTTGAAAGTTAATACTATGCCGGCAACACATCCGGTTATAAAAGCGGCCAGCGCTATTTTAACGGGACTAAAGCGACGTTCAAATTCCGTTTCAACTGTGAATGAGTCCTCATGTGTCTCATTACGGATACGGGTCAGTTCCTCCTCATAACACAGTACCAGCCGCTGGAGGCTGTCGCAGGATGCCTCCGCTATGATATTGCCGGCCGCATCGCTCTTCACCGTCAGGCCCGCCTGCCCGTTCCTGGAATGGTAGGACGAACCGGAGGGAAGTTTACGGAGGCTGTCCGGAGGGATCGTCAGGCTCACCGCCGATTTCGGAATCCCCGCCATCAACAACCCCCGCCTCACGTTTGACACGTTGTCGGCGCTTGACGACAGGCTGCTGTTCCGGTTCACCTCCGTCCTGCTCTTTCGAGTACTCGCGCATCCCGTAAAGAACAGGACAATCATCATGATGCCTGCAACTGTTGGCAGTATCAATGGCTTTCCGGAGGCGTGCCATTTCACGCCGGGTCGCCTGCAAAGCTTTCCTGTTTTCATTCAGTTCCTCTTTTAAGGGTTCTACAATATTCTCGATCAGGATACGGGTGGCATGTTCGGTATTGTCAATCCGTACCGTCTCGGCTTCGGCGGTAGCCTTCTCCGCTTTCGCCCTCGCTTCCCTGACCGTTGATTTCAGGGTGATGATGGCTATTATCGTGGCTACCAGACCACCGCCCAGCACCAGATTCATGACAGCACTGAAGTCCATACGCACACTGGTCTTTCAGGTCAAAGCCTATTTACCGGCATCCTTACCCGCAAACAGTCCGATGAGCCACTGGACAAATCCCGTATCGGCAACACCATTGGACACAAGGGACGCACCGAACCCGTAACACAACGCGATATACCACGTGGCATCAGCGACAAAGCCCGCATCCAGCCACCATAAAAGCATGGCGGCCACAATGCCCACACACCAGCTGACAATCTGTGTCGCCAAGCCCTGCATTTTTGGAAACAGAGCCTTGATCCCTTCCGTGAGCAACACCACGCCACCGACAAAACCGGCAAAGGTGGTGATCATCGCGCTATAATCGACTTCCGGTACTGTACCGGTCTGGGCAAAAGTTGCTGACACGAATCCGAGTATCAGCACAAAGAATAAAAGAAATCTTTTCATGTTGTTGTTGATTTATTGAGTTATACCTATTTGTTTAAGCCATCTCTGTACATCAAAACTGGGGCAGGCTTTGGCCGCCAGTTCATTGTGACCGACGATTCTCACATCGGGAAAACGACGATGGAAATCCTTCACGTACTTCTCAAGCGCCTTTTTCTGCCAGGAGGTACGGGTGTCCGCAGGCGTTTTACCATCCTTTGCACACCCGCCGGCATAGACGATATGGCGGCTCACGGAATTGTAACCGGCCACGCCGTTGGTCACTTCCCACGGGTCCACATTCGCGTCCTCGTTATTGTTCACCAGGCGTTCCACTCCGCCGTTCAGATGGAACAGGTCGGTATATCCGACCTGCTTCCAGCCGCGGCCGCCCTTTGAGACGGGGTTCGTATGCCAGGCGCGAATCTCCGCACCGCTTACCTCACGCCCTTCAGGAGTGGCCGTGCAATGGATGACAAGATACTTCAGCTTTCCCATCACTCACCGCCTTCCTCTTCATCAACGGCCGCCTGGGACAGTGCTATCTCCACCTTCTTCTCCGGATCGGCGTCCAGGCCCAGTACAAGTGTGCCGGATACCGCCTTGCCGCTACTGTTCACACCGGCGGTGACCGTCAGAGAGCCATCGGTACCGACTGCCGTGAAACCGGCAGGAATGGAAACCACGCTGTAATCACCGGAGGCAGTGACCTTCACCTCCTTGCTCTCACCGGCGGCCTTGAAAGAAAGAGCGGCCGGATCGGCAGAAATGCTGCGTTCCACTACCTTGAACACCGGAGTCTCACGGGTGTCAAGCACCACGAACTCCTCGCCGAAGGCGATTTCCGTGTCGGCCTTCATAAGCAGCTTGAAGAAGTACAGCTCGCTGGAGTTCATCCACTTGTCAATCTGGATCACCTCCTCATCGTCCTGGAGGTTCACACCGGCAAAAAGGTTGCCGTCAGCGCTCATCGAGCAGAGCGTGGCTACGATAAGGCCATCAGGCCAGGAATTCAGCGTCTCGATGGTGATACCCTTGTAACGCTTCTTGTTGATGTCCGTCTCGCTCGTGTTCTTGTACTCGCGTTCGGTCAGCTCGTCATCGTACTTGTCGAAGTCGTCAATACTCATCAGGATACGCAGGTTCGGATTCTCACGCAGGGCTTTTGGAATAGCCTTGCGGACAGCCTTCAACTTGCCGATCATGGAAGTATCGGAAGGAGCCGGAACCACGATCACATCCGGATCTTTAGCCGCCTGGGTCAGGATACCGTTGAAAAGGTGGTCGTCGTCCGAACCGAACTCGCCGTTCAGGTAATGCCAGCCCAGCTCGAACTTCACACTCTTGCTAAGTTCATCCAGAAGCGTGTTCTGCGCTTCGGGGGGAAGTTCGGCAAACACGAGGTTGCCCTTCGGCTGCCACTTGCGCCAAACATGCTCGAAGGCACGGGGATTGAAAGTCGTGAACGCCATGAAGTCCTCCGGATCCAGTGATTTCTCCGAGTAATTGAAATTGCCTTTCGAGTCTTCCAAAGTCGGGTTCTCCTTACGCTTCTGGAGCATCTTGCCCGTCTTGATACGCGGCAGGCTGATTTTTTTCTCCACACCGGGGATCACCATGATCAGACCTTTTTCTACAAGGTCATTCCCGGTGGTGGCCAGGACCAGTATTTTCTCCAGTACCTCGCCGTTGTAATTCGTGTTTCTTACTACTATTGCCATGGCAAATGTTTTTATTTATGGTTCAACTTGTCCTTAATCTCGCTCATGCGCTTGTTCCAGGGGCTTTCACCCGTCGGATTCACACGAAGGTCGGTCATGACACTACGTTTGGGGGAAAGCTTCTCCAATGCCTTTTCCCCGTTCTCCCGGTCTTTTGCCAGAAGGTTCTCATAGATGGGGCGGGTGGCGGCATCGATACGGCCGTCCTGTTCCGCATCATCAAGCAGTTTCTTACGCGCGGCAGCGTCATCCGCATCCGCCTTGTCCTGGAACACCTTCAGTTCGCCCTTCAGGCGGGTGACCTCGGCATCAAGGGCCGGGACTTTGCCAGCCTCCGTTTCCAGCAGTCCGATTTCACGCAGGAAATCGTCATCCGTCGCACAGTTCTTGAACCGCGGACGTCTCTTGAGTTCGTCTAAATTCATGCTATTCTCGTTTTGTGGCTTGTGCAGCCGGTTATTGAATATTTGAAATACTTGTTCGGGGGTACTGTCCTCCGGTACCGGGTCAGCGTCATAAATACCGTCGATAAGCCCCAGCGCCAGCGCCTCGTCGGCACGCAGCCAGTGATCCTTGCCGTCAAAATACATCGCGCGGATTTCCTCCTTGTCCTTGCCCATACGGGTGGCATACATCTCGCAAAGGGTATCCTCAAGCGCCTCGATCTCACGGATGCAGTCCTTCATCTCATCCTTGTTGCCGTAACAGCCGCCCTGGACACTGTGAAGCATCAGACGGGCATAACGGCTCATCTGCACGGGCTTGCCGCAAAGGGCGATGACGGAGGCCATGCTGGCGGCGATGCCGTCTACGTAGATGGTAATGTCGGCCTTGCTGTTCTTCAAGGCATTGAAAATGGCGATGCCCGAATAAACCTCGCCGCCGTTGCTGTTGATACGCACGTCCACCTTCCCGGTCAGGGCTTCCGCTTCCAGAAGTTCACGGGCAATATCACCGCTGCGCACGTTATCATCGTACTCACCGATGTCACCGTAAAGAAGGATGCAACAGGCATCGGTTCCGGGTATCATATTGAAAAATCTACTCATGTCACTATCGTTTTGGCAGGTCCTTCCCTGCAAAGTTTACGGTGCGAAATTAGGGGGATTAAAAGCCTTTTTCAAACCGCGTTTTCATCATGGAGACTTTAAAGGATTGCCATGACGCTTTAAAATGTCATCATGCGGAGCGCGTTTTTTTTCGCTCCTTTTCCTTATCAATTTTGCACGTAAAAAAGGAGGTAATATGGCCGAACTTACAAACGAGCAGAAAAAGGCATGGGCGAAAACGCTCTACACCCGCGAAACGCTCACGCAGGCGGAAATAGCCGAGCGTGTGGGGGTTTCACGGGTGACTGTGAACAACTGGATAGGCAAAGGAAACTGGGAGCAGCTGAAGGCTTCCATAACCATCACACGGGAGGAGCAGCTGAAGAACCTGTACCGGCAGCTGGCGGAACTCAACAACGCCATCATGGGAAAGCCGGAAGGGGAACGGTTCCCGAACGCCGCGGAAGCGGACACCATTTCCAAACTGTCGAACGCCATCAAGAAACTGGAAACAGAAGTGGGGCTGGCGGACATCATCTCCGTGTTCTCCGACCTGCTCAAATGGGTGCGGACCTACGATTCCACGCAGGCGAAGGAGATCACCCCGCTTCTGGACGCGTTTGTCAAATCAAAATTATCCTGACATGGCAAAGAAAAGACTCACACCCCAGGACAGGATCGCACTGGACAACTGGAACGAGCTGGTGGCATCCGTGCGCGAACATTCGGACATCAACCCCACGGACACGGAAACGGAAATCAGGCAGAGGCGGGAAAGACTGGAGAAGAACGACGAGGAGTGGTTCAAATACTACTTCGCCATGTATTGCACCTGCGAGTCCGCCGCCTTCCACAAAAAAGCCACCGGGCGGCTGATGAGGAACAACCGCTGGTACGAGGTAAGGGCCTGGTCACGCGAGCTGGCGAAATCCGCACGCTCCATGATGGAGATATCCAAACTGGCACTGACAAAAAAGATACGCAACGTGCTGCTGATCTCCAACTCGGCAGACAATGCGGAAAGGCTACTGCTGCCGTTCATGGCGAACTTCGAGGAGAACCAGCGGATCATACAGGACTACGGACAGCAGAAAAAACCGGGAGCGTGGGAAACCGGGGAGTTCACCTGCATGTCCGGATGCTCCTTCCGCGCCATCGGAGCCGGGCAGTCACCGCGCGGTACGCGTAACAAGAACTTCCGGCCGGACTTCATTCTGGTGGACGATATAGACACCGACGAGGAGTGCCGGAATCCGGAACGGATCAAAACCAAATGGAAATGGCTGGAGGAGGCGCTGATACCGACCATGTCCGTATCGGGAAACTACCGCATCCTGTTCAACGGGAACATCATCGCGCCGGACTGCTGCATCAAAAGGGCCATCGAAAAGGCAACCGAACTGAAGGCGAAAGGAATCGGGCACGTGGATATCATCAACATCCGGGGAAAGGACGGGCTGTCCGTATGGCCCGAAAAGAACTCCGAGGAGGATATAGACCTCTTCCTCTCACTGGTCAGCGCGGCGGCGGCACAGAAAGAGTTCTTCAACAACCCGGTGGTGGACGGCGGCGTGTTCGCGGAAATCACCTACGGGAAAGTGCCGGCACTTTCCAAGTTCAAGTTCCTGGTGATATACGGGGACCCCGCACCGGGAGAGAACAAGACGAAAAAAAGTTCCACCAAAACGGTGTGCCTGCTCGGGAAACTCGCGGGAAGGCTTTATCTGATAAAAACGTTCCTGGACAGGGGGCTGAACGCGGAATTTGTAGAGTGGTACATCAAGCTGCTGGAGTTCGTGGGCGGGAAAACCACCGTATACTGTTACATGGAGAACAACAAATTACAGGATCCTTTTTTCCAGCAGGTATTCCAGCCCATCGTGCGGCGGATACGCAGGGAAAGGAAAATATCACTGTACATCGCCGGGGACGAGGAGAAGAAGACCGACAAGGCCACACGTATCGAGGCGAACCTGGAACCGCTCAACCGGGAGGGGAACCTGGTACTCAACGAGGCCGAAAAGGACAACCCGCACATGAAACGGATGGCGGAACAGTTCAAGCTGTTCAACCTGCAACTGACCTATCCGGCAGACGGACCCGACTGCGTGGAGGGGGGAAACAGAATTATAGACCGCAAGGCCAGACAGTCGGAAAAGCCCGTCATTGTCACAAGGAAAAGCACGCGGTCACAAAACAAGTACAGAGTGTAAACTTCAATACCTATCATTATGAGCAAATTTATCGAACTTTCAGACTACGACGCGAGCATACACCGCGAGATTCTGGACGCACTGACAAGGGAGGACGACGCCGTCGTGGAGATATGCGAGGACCGCGCCGTCGCCGAGATGCGCTGCTACCTTTCCAGACGTTACGACTGTGACAAAATATTCACGGCAACCGGTGACAAACGCAACCAGCTTGTCCTGATGATGGCCATCGACATAGCCGTGTACCACATCTTCTGCATACATAACCCGAGGAACCTGTCACCGCTGCGGAAGGAACGCCACGAAAGGGCGGTCGAATGGCTGAAAGCCGTGGCGGCCGAGGAGATATCGGTGGACGGCCTGCCCCTGCTGTCCGAAGAGACGAGGGCGGCAAAATCAAATTTCCTTATCAAAAGCAACCGTAAACGTGTAAACCATTGGTAATATGAACAAAAGAAAGAAAGGGGCCGGAAAGATAACCCAAAGCGGGAACCTGCCGAGGCCCGGGCAGAAAGGACCCGCAACCATCATACTGACACAGCCCAGAAGGTTCGGTATAGACATAGCGGACTACATGCTCGCGGTAAGGGCTTTCGAGAATGTGGACTACTCCAGACGCTTCAGGCTGTACGACCTGTTCAGCGACATACTCATGGACACGCACCTGACAAGTGTCATAGAGAAACGGAAGAATGCCGCACTGGCATCTTCCATAGAATTCCGCAGGAACGGGAAGCCGGACGAGAAGGTGAACAAGCAGATCAGGTCCCCATGGTTCCGGAAGTTCATAGGGGACATCCTGGACGCCAAATTCTGGGGGTTCTCACTCGTGCAGTTCTACCGCAAGGGGGAATGGGTGAACTACGACCTGATACCGCGCAAACACGTCGATCCCGTGCGCAGGCTCATACTGCGGCACCAGACGGACACCACCGGGACGTCCTGGGACGAGTACCCCGACCTGTTGTTCATCGGTTCACCCGACGATCCCGGACTGCTGGTGAAAGCAGCCATCTGGGTGATATACAAACGTAACGACGTGGCGGACTGGGCACAGTTCGCGGAAGTGTTCGGAGCGCCCATCAGGGAGTACACGTATCCCACGGATGACGACGAGGCACGGCAGAGGGCGCTGGACGACGCGGACAGCACCGGAAGCCTGTCGGTTTTCGTGCACGCGGAGGATACGGTGCTCAAGCTCGTGGAAGCCGCGAACAAGACAGGGAGCGCGGACCTCTACGACAAGCTCTGCGAGCGCTGCAACAACGAAATCTCAAAGCTGTTCCTCGGAAACACGCTCACCACCGAAGCCTCCGACAAGGGCACACAGGCACTGGGAACCGTACACAAGGACGTGGAGGAGAAAGTGACGCTCTCCGACAGGCAGGACATCCTCGACGTGCTCAACTATGACATGGCCGACATATTCGCAATGCTCGGAATAGACACCACAGGCGGGGAGTTCTGCTATCCGGAAAAGAAGCTTATCGAACCGGAGAAAAAGATGTCCATCCTCACACAGCTGCGTACGAACTTCAACCTGCCGGTAGGTGACGACTACCTCTACGAGGAATTCGGGATCGAGAAACCGGCAAACTATGACGAGCTGAAGAAACGCCAGGAGGAGAAAGCGGCGGAAATCGAGGCAGCGAAGGCCCGAGAGACCGAAAAGGCGGAAGAGGATGAACCGGATCCGGAAGAAGAACCGGAACTGGAAAAGCACGGTAAAGGAACACCCAAAGAAAAGAAAAATGCCCTTAAAAACGCATACAACTGGCTGAAACGTTTTTTCGGGAAAGCCCCGGGGAGAGACGGGGCAGCTTTAGAATGGTGATAAACGACCTCTACAGAATGGAGGACAAACAGGTGGAAACTTTATTCTCGTTCGATGAAGAGGTACTGAAGAAAGCCCTGAAGAACATATACAGCAAAGATTTCCATCCCATGACCGACATCGAGGAGAACCTGTTCGAGGCCACGTGGAAAACGATGAACAAAGCCACCGACAAGGGGTTTGGGACACGGAAAACCGATGATCCGGATTATGACTTCTACCGTGAAATCCGAATGAACAACGCCGTGTTCGCAGCTTTCAAGGTACACAGGGCACAGAACGACATGGCAGCGCTGCTGCTGGACAAAAACGGAAGTTTAAAGCCGTTTGAACAGTGGGTGAAGGAAGCCATGCCCATAGCCGACCACCAGATGATCCATTGGCTGCGTACAGAATACGACACGGCCGTCATACGGGCACACCAGGCCGCGGACTGGAGACAGTTCGAAAGGGAAAAGGATGTATTGCCGAACCTCAAATGGATGCCGTCCACAAGTGTGACGCCGGGAGCCGACCACCAGATTTTCTGGGGGACCATACGTCCGATAGATGATCCGTTCTGGAACGAGCACAGGCCCGGAGACAGATGGAACTGCAAGTGCACGCTCTCATCAACGGATGAAGCGCCGACAGCGGTACCGGACGAAAACGGGCAGAACAAGGCACATGACGGTCTGGAAAACAATCCGGGAAAAGACGGCAAACTGTTTTCAGACAAACACCCCTACATTACTGAAGCGCATCCGGGAGCAAAAAAAGCCGTGGACGCACTGACCAAGCGCATCAACGAAATGATAGCCGAAATGCCGGACAACCTGACGCTGGAGGAAAAAACCGACATCGCCCGCAACAATCTCAAGATAGAAAAGGCACTCGGCGTTACCAAAGGCAAGCCGATGACATACGAACAGGCGAACAAGGGAAAGGAGAACCCGAAATTCGGAAAAGAGGAAGGATACCGCGTGAATTGCCAGACCTGCACCGTGACACACATGCTCAGAAGGTTGGGGTTTGACATCGAGGCAAAACCCAACATCAGACAAAGCGCATACAATGAAATGGCAAAACAAGGTATCACATGGGAAGAACGTTTCCTGAACCGGGACGGAACAAAGCCGGATTATGACTATACCTATAAATGGCAGGTCAGAAAGGGATATCAAGTAATGAATGCAAACCGGCTGAAGGAATACTTCAGGGAAAAATTCAGAGAGGATGGAATATACGAGATATATTGTGCCTGGAAAGGCGGCTCCGCACACGTGTTCTGCGCAGAGGTGACTGAAGGAAAGACAAGGTTCTTCGACCCGCAAACCGGAAAGGATGATGCAAGCAATTACATACAGAGCATGAAAGCGGGCCGTGTGGGAGTGATAAGAATAGACAACAAACTGGTAAATCCCAAAATCATGGGACTATTCATCACCAAATAAACGGGAAGAAAGTGCCAGCCCCTCCTCACCGTCCACCAGACGGCAGGACTGGCCGTCGAACAGAATAAAGGCGGGAAGACCGACAGGCAACTCAAAACCATCCCCGTCAACACAGCCCACGGAATAGATGCTTCCTTCAGGGGAACTGGCTGATAAGACAACGGAGTTGTAACCGCTACTGTTTGCTAATTCCGACACTTGTTTAGGTATTTCCATAACGCAAAAAGGCACATAAAAAACGCCTTGCTGCAAAAGTATAAAATTATTTTTTAATTCAGTCATTCATGGACATAAAAGAATATTCAAAACTGATAAAAGCCAAACGGAAAGAACTGGATGGGCTAATGAAACGGAAAATGCCGGTTATCGCTGGACGAATGGCAAAAGACCATTTCCAGGACAACTTCCGCCGGGAAGGTTTCGTAAACGGAGGATTACACCCGTGGCCGAAAGCGAAAAGGCTGTCCTCGGGACGGACCGATGCGGCAGGGAGCTACGGGACGCTGCTCTCCGGAAGGAACCATCTCTTCAGCTCCGTCAAATACATGCCGGGAGAATACCGAGTGAGGGTGGCAAACGAACTCGTCTATGCGCCGGTCAATAACTGGGGAGGAGAAGTTCATCCGACTGTTACGCCCCAAATGCGGCGTTTTGCATGGGCGAAGTATTACCAGGCTTCAGGCAAGGCTAAAAAAGCCGCCACGGGCAAAAGAAAAGGCAAAAAGAAGGGTTCTGCCGCAAACAATGAACCGCAGGAAAATCAGGAAGCGCTGAAATGGAAAAGGCTGGCGCTGACCAAAAAGAAAAAGCTCCGGATAAAAATACCGCAACGCCAGTTTATCGGGGAAAGCCGGGAACTGTCCGAAAAGATAGACCGTAAAATGGAGAATGAAATCAGAAATATTTTAAACTTATAACAACATGGAAGAAATTTTTATCGCGATCATGGAACGCATCGCCGAAAAGATGCCTGAACTGTCATACATTGACGAGGACTACGGACAGCTTGAAGCCGGGGCGGAGGAGGACCACTATCCGGTAACCTTCCCCTGCGTGCTTGTCGGGAACGCCGAATCGGACTGGAATGACCTCGGTTACGGGGTACAGAAAAGCGAGTCACTCATCACCATACGACTGGCCATTGACTGCTACGATGACACCCACTACACCTCCGGAACCTATGACAAGGTAAGGGAACGGCAGCTGAAGGCCAAAGAGCTGTACAAAGCCTTGCAGGAGTTCCAGTGCACGGAAGAGACCAGCCCGCTGGTCAGGGTAAAGAGCCGGGACTATTCGCTGCCGGGAAACATCAAGGTGTACGAGACGGTTTATTCTTTCACGCTGCATGACGAGTCGGCCATGCAGTAAGGGGAAGGTTCATTCCCCCGTGAACAGGGAAAGCTGGACGGCTGTCAGGCGGGGTTTCTTAACCTTTGGGACGGGCTTCACCTCCAAGTCCTTCAGCTCCCGGCACTTGCACCGGATAATGGACATGATCCGCTCCTCGGAAATGAAAAACTCCTGGCGGGACAACACTTTCAGGGCATCATCAAAACGCAGGCGCTGCACCTCCGTCCAGTAATAGTAACGGCGGCACAGGGCTTCATCACGGAGTTCTATCAGTTTTTTGTCTCGTCCTTTAGCCATAAGTTCAGGTATATGCTGCAAAATTAGGCATTTAACCGGGGATGTTAATAAAAAAACGCCGCATCGTGTATGAATGCGGCGTTTTTCTGTTTAGAGTGTGAACAAAATCACATGGTCATCAGTTCGGTGTCATCCTCACCCGGAACAAACGGCTCGATGCGGGTGATCACCTTGCTCTGTACCTTCACCCGCCCGCTGCCATTACAGACCGGACATTTTGCGGATAAAGGAGCTCCTCCCTGGTCCAGGTAAAAGATACGTCCCTTGCCTTCACAACGCTTGCAGGCCATGACGTGCGGCGCGATGTTCTTCGTCTTCTCCATGACTACAACCGGCAGAATGAGGGTTCGATACGGTGCCAGACACCGTTTTCGTCACGTTTGTGGAAATAGTAGTTCACCGCGGTCTTGTACACCACGTTGCTCTCACGGAAGAGGTCCATGATCTCCGTGTACTCGCTGTCGAAACGGTCCTCGAGCTCGTACAGCTTACTCACGGACTTGTAGTCCAGATCGCCCTGGCGGTTGCGCTCGATCATGGTCATGCCGAGCTGGTACATCGGGTCGTCGGTACCCAGCTCGCGCCCCATGGCGTAGCGCTTCAGGTAATCCACCAGGCGTTCGGCGGCAAGGTCGGCACGCTCGTCGAAACTCTTCACCTTGTTGCTCCTCACCTCCAGCTTCATGTCACCGTCCACGATGGTGAAGCTCGCCTGCTCGTCCTTACGCAGCTGGCCGTATTCACGCATCACCGCACGGAAGGCGGCGGCCTCTTTCTCCACCCAGTCGCGGAACGCCTTCACGTCATCCACAACCGGGAGCAGCCGGTTCTTCACTTCAAGCATGAACTGCGCACGGAGGCCCTCATAGGCATCGCGCCGGTTACGCTTGCTTTCCTTCTCTTCCTGCTGGAGCTGTTTCAAAAGCTCCTTCCTGTCCTGGGCGGACAGGCTTTTTAATTGTTCTTTCAAATCCATAGCTAAAAAATTAAATGGTTGCTATTGTTGTTTATTCTCACGTTTACGGCGGATGGCACGCAGCTTCACCTGCAACGTGTCCAACGCCTCACAGTCAAGTTCACGGAACTCCTTGCCGGCGATACGGCTGTCCCGGCAGAAGGCGTTCACCCGGTCCCAGTCGGCCGTATCGATACCCAGCAGCTGCATCTGGTGCAGTACCGCGGAACGCTTCTGACGGAGAATCTTCCGGAGCTGTTCCTGATAAGTGGGCGGTACCAGCTTCTGCATGGCGGACACGGCGGCACTGTATTCCTTCAGTGTCATGTCACGCAGACTCGTGGTACGTCCCTCCGTGTACTGGGAAACGATGCTTTCCTTCAGTGCGTCACGATCCGATGTCGGAAGGCGGTTCAAAAGGCTGTAAAACGCCGCATAATTCTCGGGTTTATTTAACTGCTTGCGGCTGTTGATGTCTATCTGCATGGCTATACTGTTTTTTTGTTTATTTTAAGGTCATTGATTTCCTTAATCACTCTCTTTACTCTGATAGTACACAAATAATCAAGAAGATGCTCTTTTTCATTTTTTGTACACTTATACTGGTCGAAAAATTCAAGTATGCCCATTCTATTCAGATTTTCATTAACTCAAACTATTCATACCACATCAGCACAACTCTATGATTTCACCCACGGCAGAGCGTAGAAGAGTACGCAAAACCGAAGGGTTTCCGCTATCATAGATGACTTCCACACAACACTCATGGCGTGCGTTACGTGACACAACCAGCTCGCAAGTCATATTCTCACAGAGCCATTTTTCCACTACTTTACGGACACCAACTGCGGTGACCACAATTACCATTTTTTTACTCATAATATTGACCGTGCTGTATGTTATTCAACTCTTATCCTCCCGGTGTACTGGTTTCCCCGAAACTTCATCCCCTTGGTGAAGCCGCCCGGATATCCCAGTTCCTTGCTTCTCGCGTTTGCCAGCAACAAATGTTCCCGGCTAAGGGAGGCTACAAAACCTTTGTCCTTTTCCAGTCCCATCTCTCGGGCCTTCCGGGTGACGCTGCGTTCGGAAACACCGAGCATTTCAGCCAGCTCCCGGTTGAGGGTATTGTGATAGTGGCGACGCATGATGGAAAGCATATTACCGTTCCAAAAGATACGGGTGGAATATCCCTTATGCTCGACGAGCCGTCCCAGTGTCCGGTGCATGAAAGTACCGTCAGCAACCTTCCGGTGCTTGCGGTACTGTTCACGCTTGTACACCAGCACACATTCATGACACCAGGAACTCCGTCCCCCATTCTTCAACGGATAGAACTCACGCATCCACAACTTTCGGCCGCAATGCGGACAGACACGTTTACGTTTCTGCTTGTTGTTATTTTCACTCATAGCTGTTTATGCTGCATTCATCAGTTCATATTCAAATTTTCACCGAACGGAATAGTATTAATGTCAGCCTTTCTCGTGTAGGCCTGCATAAGTCCCACGGAAAGCAGCATATAGACATTCTTATTCGCTTTGACAACCCCGGAAATAGAGCCGACAATATGTTCAGTCTTGCCGGTAATGATTGAGCCGGCTATCTGCTCAAGCCCGTCTGGATGGTCCTCACTGGCCGCAACGCTCATAAAGGCACTAAGATCGTTTTCCTTACAAAAGTTATCCACGTATTGGCAGAGTTCCTTTACTGCCTCTTTCTGTTTTTCTGTAATCATTTCTGTTAAATTTTAATGGTTAATAATTATATGTTGAAATCGCGAAATCTCTTTTTTGATACTGGCTGTACATAGTTTCCTCCCAATCCGTCTCTTCCTCCTCCGGAAGGTCATCCTCATCAAGTTCTACCTCCTTACGGTAAATCAGATACCGTGCCTCCAGAAAGAAGAGGACCACGCGGCGCAGGAACTCACGGGCGGAGGCGATGCCGTGCTTTTCCATGAAGGAGGCGATACGGTCCGGACCGATAGTGTTCGTGCGGATGCTCACCAGACACTGCCGGCGGAAGTCCTTCAGCGTGCTGCCCCTCACCTCGAACACGCGGTCAGCGATACGGCCGAGACTCTCCGGAATATGGTATCCGGAACCTTCGTCATCCGTTCCCACCAGCAGTTCAGCAGCAGCCGTCAGCATACCCTCCACGCTCATGCGCTGGGCAGCGGCCGTCTCCTTCAGGAACACGTACTGGTAATTGCTCACGTAGGTATGTATGAGGTAGCCTTCAGGACGGCGGAACACCTCTTCGGAGGCAAGCTCCATCGAAAGGTTGTTCAATGTCACACCGGCACCGCAGCAGAAGGCGCACACCAGGCGGACGACAAGACGCTGGCGGTTGCCCCAGCCGCCAGCGATGATGGCACGCTGCAGGCTGCCGGCAACGGCCGGATCCATCTCGAAGAACAGCACCGACTTCTCCTGACGGCGGAAGAAGAACGACATGTCCGGAATACGATCCATGCAGAGGAGGATGCGCCGGGTGGCCGTGGAGACCCTGCCACCATCCGTCATGCGGATGTAGGACTTCACCAGGTGGTTCATCACTACCGTCATGTCGGAAAAATGATAGTCGGCAACCTTCCCGCGGAACAGTTCATGAAGCAGAACGGGCAGCTTCACAACGTAGTTGTAATACTCCTTTCTCATGGCTCACTTGCTTGAAGGTTTCCAGTCCACTGTTATAATCGCATCCAGCTCACCGCTGCCGCCACACACCGGGCAGGATACATGCACGTCCTCGCGGCTGCCCTCTTCCGTTCCCCAGAACCAGCCGTTGCCCTTGCAGTAACCACACTTGTGGCCGGTACTGACGAAGTTCTCACGGTTAGGCCCCTTACACATATAGGCGGGAGGACAAATCTCCAGCTGTTTCTTTATCCTGCTCATGCCTGGCCTCCTTTCTGTTTCGGTCCCGCCACATTCCAATAGTCATAGGCGCCCTTCTCCCAGATTGTGTATTCACCAGTGGCCCCCTGATAACGTCCCTTACTGAAGGCGACGTAGCCCTCTACCCATATCTTCAGGTCGGCATCATACATCACGCTCGTGGCCGCATCACCTTTAGGATTCTTGCCACGGGCATGGCTGATGAAAACAAACAGCTTGTCCGGAAACTCCTCCTTCAGCTGGATATAGTCACGATACGTCATCTGTGTGTATTGGAAGCTGTCAATGATCACGATGTTGAAACTCTTATGACGCCGGAGCCTGATCTTCAAGGTGGGGATGTCCTCCTTGATGAACGCCAAATGGCGGCTTACCTCGGCCATACCAAAGCGCCGCAGGTTATTCTGGACTGTCAGAGAAGTTCCTTCCTCCAGGGAGTTGAACGCCACACGGTCATACTTGCAAAGTTCCTTGCAGAGCTGCATCACGAAAGAGGTCTTACCGTTACCGCTGTTGCCCCACACGAACCAGCAGCCCCGGACTTCCGGAGTGTCGAAGGCATCCTTCCATTTCCCTTCGAAAGGGAATACGTCATACTTCTTGTTCAGGATGTCCCTGACATTCAAGGCACGTCTCATGCCCGCTTTTTTATTATCCTTTTTCTCTTCTTCCATGGTCAGAACAGTGTTAGTTGTCGGATATTGTCAATTCGGTCAAGTACGGCCTGCCGTGCGGCACCCCGCAGTTTCTCGTGGCAGAGCATCCTGCCGAGTGCCCACAAAAGGGCATTCTCACGGGTGGCAAACTGTCCCCATTTACGTCCCGGGTTGAAACCACCGCCGGAACCGCCCACCTCCATGTGAACGCCGGCAACCCACCAGCCGTCCTGCTGTCCCACAAGGGCGTCCAGGTAGTCGCGACCATTCCGGTAAACGGTCACCGTCTCGTATTCCCTCAAGACTGGGTAATCGCTCCAGGGAGCGGGAAGCTGCTCGCGACCGTCGATCTTTAAGTATTCAAATTTGTTTTCCATATCCTTAAAATTACGTTTGAACGGTATTTGAACGGGGGTCATTCCCCCGTCATGCGTTTCACCTTGTGAATGGACTTCCTCACACGCCGCAAATCAAAGTCACATGTCGAAGCCTCCTTTATCACCTTATCGATGTCTTTCCTGTCAGTCACACCGTTGGCGGAACAGATCGCAAACACGTCGTTCACGTCCGTAGGCTCCAACTCATAAAATTTCCGTCCGATACGGCTGTAGAACTCCTTGTAGCCGGGCTTCTGGTACCGCAAGCCGTTGCTGATGCGCTTGGCAATATAATCGGTACTCAAGAACACGACACCGCATTTCTCCTCCAGCTTGTTGTACAGGCTGATGAAATAGTGGAACACCGGTTCGGTCAGCTTGTCCGCCTCGTCGAACACCAGCAGGGGCGCGTCCATCTGGATGATGTCATCCAATATAAGCCCCCACACCTCACGGATATTATACCCTTCGGTCCGGATTCCGACCGTACGGGCGATCTCGCGGACAAAGTCACCTTTCTTCATGTCCTCAGAGCAGAGGATATAGAAAACCTCCTTATGCTCCTGGAGGTAAACACGGGCGGTGGTACTCTTGCCACAACCGGCCTCGCCGGTCACCCAGGTAACATTGCGCCAGCGCTGCGCATCGGAGAGTACAGCCGTGATCTCCTGGTAAGCACCGGTCTCCACGATCTGCCAGCCGGTAGCGCTTACACCACCGACCTGCGAGGCGACATTACGGAACATCTCGTCGCTGATATTCTCATAACGGCCATTCAGGATATTGCTAACAGTACCTACACTAACCCCCTTCAGGCTGCCAGCAGCCTTCGTCTGGCTCGGGTATTTCGCCACGTAAGCCCGGAGGCTTTCACTGATGGCGTCCTTTTCTTTCATTGTAATTTCCATAATCAATATTTTTTATCTTGTTATAAATCTGTTCCTTATAATTTCCCGACCACCTTGCGGATGCTCACTTCCTTCTTCTCAAAGCTGTCCCATGTCACGTTGCTGATGACTTTCATGTCTCGGCCGATGGAAGGACGGGCCGGCTGGCTGTATTTTCTTGTGCGACGGTCAATCTGGCGTTGCGCCTCCTTTCCGAGACCTTTCAGGTCAGGGGTACGCAGACCGTTCTGTTCCGGTGCGACACCATGTTCGTACTCGATGTCCTTGGCAACGACCTGGCGGTTTATACGCTCGTTGATGACGGCCTCCTGCTGGGCGCGGATGAAACGTTTCTCGGCTTCCGTCTGCTCCTGCTGGGCACGGTGGATCATCAGCGGGAACGAAGCCACACACTCAAAGCGCATCGCTCCGCCCTTATCCTTGTACAGCAGACGTACGCTGCTCATGTCATAAGGATCGTACTGGACATAGAACTTCTTGTAGGTGTTACGTCGGCGCCATTCCAGATCAGGCTCACCGGGGGCGGAGAAAACCTCGTAAGGGTATTTCTTTCCCTGTACCGTGATCTCGATACCGTTGGCGGTGAACAGCGACGGTTTCTCGGTCGTGTACCAGAACATCTCCACCATATCCGACACACTTACCGCATCGGTAGCCTCGTTCACGCTGGTATTGTACATCTCAATCCGGGAGATGCCGGTGGCAGGGTGTTTCATTGAATTCCACTGCTCACGGGCGGCGGCATACTGTTCCTTCAGTTCCTCCAATGTGGGGAGGGAGTCGATGTTCGCGTTGATGAATTCCAAATTCGGACGGCTTGTATCTCTCTTTGCCGTAATATTCTGCCCGGTGAAACCGAAACGTTTCTTCAATACCTGGCTCTGGAAGCGGTAGAAAATGTTCTCAATCGTCTTAGATTCGCCATTATACGGAGCTGTCGGGCGGTGGATACGGCTGATCTTCGAGAAAAGGCCCAGCGCCGCGTTCTTCTTATGACCGCCCTGGTTATCGCACACGATCTCGTAGGGTTTGTGCCGGCTCGTCTGGATAGCCATGCGGAAAGCATGGTACTGGGCGATATAGTCCTCGTTGTCGCTGATGTAATAACCGAGCAGGACTTCACTATAGGCATCCACCACCTCGTACACGCTTGTAGTGCACTTGTTTCCGTTCTCGTCACGATAGTAGAGGTTCAGCTTCGTGCCGTCGCCATACCAGAGGCTGTCACGACGGCCCGGAAGGATGGTCCGGTGCTTGCGGTCATAACGCTGGTGTGCCTTCATTTCCCCATAAACGGCATCGTACCACAGAGGTTCGACACGCGGGCTGTTGAACCATTCGCGGAGGCTGCGGGGACTCTTCAGGGGCTTCCAGCCACGTTCCGGAGCGACACGGTTGTACTCCTCGAAGATCTCCATGTCAGTATAAACCGGAACGCGGCTGCGTTTCAATGCTACAAGGTAACGCCCGCCGTCCTCCTCGATCTTCAGCGTGTTGCTGTTGCCGTATTTACCGCTCACAAGCACACCGTAGTTGTCGGGACGGAACTTGTTTATCAGGGCTTTCAAACGCCCCACACTGCCCGGAAGACTGTGCCCGTACACCGGACGCCATTCCTCACTCGTGACAAGCAGAAGTTCCCAAAGGTTACGGCGGAAACCGGTCAGCTTGTTATTGGATGAACTCAAGCGTTTGAACTCTTCCATCAACGCGTTCAGCACCGAAGCGTTCCAAGTGTATTCCTTCTTCACATCCTCGGGAAGAGCGACCATCTCACCGTTCTTGTCGTAACGGTAATCCTCGAAAAAGTTCTCGGCCTTCTCGTCTTTCTTCACTATGTTACGGATCATTTCCTGTCTCATTTGTTTCTCGGGTTCGCCATGACGCTCAACCCAACGTTTCTTGTATTTCTCGGGAAGGGAGGAATAGGCATACAGAGCCGGATTATTTTCACCACCGCCACGGGAAACGACATCCAGTTTTTCTCGGGACAGCTGGCTATTCAAAGTGCCTTTGGGCATTATATCCAGCAACTCTTTGTAAGTTACACACAATATATTATCAAAGTATTCCATCTCCCAGCTTGATTATCAATCCTCTAAATCATTCAAAGGGACATGCTTCTTCAGCAGCCGCACGGAGATCCCGAAATTCAACACTACGAGAAGTTCCAGCAGCGGATTAATAAAAAAAATAGAGAGCAGGATCCCGAAACTCATACAGAAGTAAAGCACGCAAAAGCGCTGTTTTCGTTTCAGACGAGCAAACCAGTGCAGCTGGTCGCTGAACAATGTCATCAAATCATTTTTCATGGCTACTTGTATTTTGAGGATTACCACCTACTTTGGATCCACCGCGCTCAATGGCGAGCTTACGAATGGAACGGGCCAGTTTGCTGTTCTTACGGAAGGCAAGCGCATGACTCACCATCACGTTTGTACAGCCCATCAGTTCGGCAATTTTATTCACCTCACCGTATTCTACAACTATTCGTTCTTTCATACTATCTAATATTTAAATTATCGTAGTGGGCAGTCGCGGATTCGAACCGCGGACCATAACCTCTCCATTATAGGAGTTTAGTTTGTTCTACCAGCTGAACTAACTGCCCGAGAAAATTATTAAAGCTCCTTTATCGCATCCTCCGGAACACATATTACAGTCCAAACCTGACCATTTTTCATATAATCGATATTATATTCCCGCACGAACGTACAAATGTTATAATCCCAGTCACGAACTATACCATCAATGATCTCACCATTTCTCTTGGTGATTCTCACACTTTGTCCCTTTTTAAATTTTACTTCCATTTTGCTTCTTTTTAAATTCTCATTGTTACCTCAAGCCTTTTTTGTAGCTTTGGGGCGTGTTTAAACTTTAATCACGTGGCAAATATAGTCTAAGTTTCTTAGACAACAAAGTATTAATCCAAATAATTTAGATTTATGAGCGTTTTTTCTAAGAATCTTAGATATCTAAGGGAGAGTAGGGGACTTAAATTAGATGAATTTGAGTTTCTGGGCATCAAAAAAGGTACAATGTCAAACTATGAACTGGGTAATACAGAACCTAAATTGAGTTTGTTATGTGAAATATCTAAGTTTTTTAGAATATCAATCGACGACTTTCTTTTAAAAGATATAGAAGCCGAAAAAATTACACCAGTAGTAACGGAAACAGCTCCTCCAGAAACAGCTAACAATAATTTTAGGGAGCTTCTGGATGTTTTAAGGGAAAAAGACTCCACCATTCGAGAAATGGCAGAGGAAATAGGGATGCTCAAACAGACAATTACACAACTTAAACAGGACAAGTCGGGGCGTGTTTCGGATGCAAGCGATTCTACGGTTGCCAATGCCATCTAAAACGTGTTTTATGGGGAAAGGGAGGTAAAAACAGTTAAATCACTATTTTACAGCAGAATATATAAAAATACAGGGGAGTAAATAAATATTATCTATATACAATTTACCCCCTACAATATTATAAAAACCGATGAATACCAAATAAAAAAAAGATATTTCCCCGTTTTATTAGAACAAAATAGGCACAAAAATGAATAACCAAATGAATAAGCAATCAAAACATTTCGTTTTTGTAATAGCTTAAATGAATAACCAAATGAATAAGCAAGTGAATAACCTTTCCACTTTTTAAGACGTTCAAAGCGTTCAAACGGATAAATACAGCCTTCCATCATAGTTTGACACTTATAAGGGCAAAAAAGCCGCTTTTGCGGCTTTTAATTGCGTTCTAAGGCATTTTATCCCTTTCTGGTACATGTTATCAAGCGAGACTGAATAATCATTGCACGTTTCGTGTATTTGGCAATGTCATCAACCAGTCCAGCATGTAAAAGACTACTCTTAGTGATTCCGACCTGTTTCTCCGTCAGAGTTTCAAAAATGGCCGATATACTACCAAAGTAGATGTTCTTTTTCTCAAAAATCAAATGTACATGGATAACTTTACTCATGATATATAGTATTTATTTCACTGCAAATATACCAAATATCAGCTATATGGAATAATTTTAATAAATAAAAATAGGAGAGAAGCGAAGCGCTCCCCTACTCCACTTGCATAAATTACACCATTTGGTTATCTTTGTATATGGAAGTATGGCCTGGGCAAAGCATCGGAGTGAAATAATACCATACTGCCTGAATTCTCCCCTACTCCACTCCTAATGTAAAGAGATTCATTTGAACGGCGTTCAAACAAGGTTCAAATGTAAGCTCGATGTAAAGCGATGTAAACGCTTCGTTTTTCCACCCAGCTCACTCCTACCCCGTTCTAACGCTTTGAAAACCAAAGCAATCAGATATTTTCAGACCGACCGAACTTTGACACGCATCGTTTCTCCCCCCTTACATCAGCCCCAAAGGAATGGGACTGAAAATCGTGGTACGTGTATGCCGGACAGACGGGACATTGCCCGAAACAATTCAGGAAATTGAAGATTTCCATCATGCTGCTTATCACAAAATCGCTTCCTTTTATGCCCAGCTCTGCGGAGTTGAGGTCGACACTTCCGGGCAGGATGTTAGCCGCACTTGCCTGTTCTCTTACGATCCGGATATTTATTTCAATCCCGATGCCACAGCTGTCATCGTGGAACAGCCACCGATGTTCTTCAAGTCTCAAAAGAAGAAAAGGGCATCCGGCAAAAAGAAAAAGACGACAGCACCAGACAACAATCCCCTCACCGAACAAGTGGCCCTCAACTACCATTCCTCGCACGCTTCCTTAATGGTGACTCTGAACTATTATCACAATAAATCCGAAAAGTACGTCACCGGCAACCGGAACAACTACCTGCATTGCCTAGCTTGTATGTACAATCGCTACGGCGTCCCCCAGGAAGAGGCGGCAGCTTTTATCAAGAGCCAGTTCACCGATCTTCCCGCGGATGAAATGGACGCACTGATCGGGAGTGCTTACGGACACAACGAGGAATTCGACACCCGCAAGCTGAATAGTACGCAGAAGCGAATGTTACAGATTGAGCAACATATCAAAGAAAATTACGATACACGCTACAACGAAGTGCTTCATATCATGGAATATCGCAGAAGGAAAACGGACACGGAGCAACCGGAACCTTTCCATATTCTCGACGAAATGATGGAAAACAGCATTTGGATGGAGATGAACGAACTGGGCTATTCGTGCACCGTCAAGACGATTCAGAATCTGATCTACTCCGACTTCAGCATCACCTACCATCCTATTCGCGAGTATTTAGACTCGCTGCCTGAATGGGACGGAACGGATTATATCGGTATCCTTGCCAACAGCGTGCATACTAGTCACCAGAAATTTTGGGTAGAATGTCTGGAACGTTATCTGGTGGGAATGTGCGCTGCCGCCACACAAGATGATGTGGTGAACCACACTGTTTTGTTGCTTTGCAGCGAAATACAGAACATCGGAAAGACTACGTTTATCAACAACCTGCTGCCGCCCGAATTGCGCGCCTATCTTTCTACCGGTCTTATCAACCCGAGCAACAAGGATGATCTGGCTAAAATAGCGCAGGCGATGCTTATCAATCTGGATGAGTTTGAAGGGATGAGCGGACGGGAACTGAATATCTTCAAGGATTTAGTCACCCGCAAAGTAATCAGCATCCGCCTGCCATACGCGCGGCGTTCGCAGAACTTTCCTCATACGGCTTCTTTTGCCGGCACATGCAATTACCAGGAAGTGCTTCACGACACCACAGGTAACCGCCGTTTTCTCTGCTTTCATGTCGACTCGATGGAGTTTATCAAAATAAACTACGCGCAGTTGTATGCACAAATCAAGTATCTGCTCAACAAGCCGGGGTATCAGTATTGGTTCACCCAATCGGAAAACTCACGGATTGAAGAGAACAACGAGGATTTCATTTTCCACTCACCGGAAGAAGAACTGGTGTTGACACATATCCGCAAACCGGAACGTTTCGAAAAGGTGCATTATCTGACGGTCACTGAAATTGCGGAATTGATTCGCGAACGAACGGGATATCAATATTCTCACGGAACCAAAGCCCAACTGGGAAAAGTGATGTCCAAACACGGCTTCGAATTTCATAAGGGAAAAAACGGGAGAAGATACGCTGTATTCATTATTGATGCGGAACAGGTGAAATCAAACAGGCTATATGAATAAGATTTCATCTCCTTCGCACGCAAAAAGGTGAGGGTTGGTGAGGGTACTTTTGCAACTTTTCATTTTTATATTTCTTATTTCTATTCTTCTATTTTCTTCTAAAAAAAAAAATACGAATGTTAGAAATTTACCCTCACCTACCCTCACCTTTTTCCTTTTTCTTCCTCTTTCTTCCTCAAAAAAACGGTGGGAAATTTGAAAAAGACAGTTATCTTTTTCAAATTTCCCACCATGTTTTTTTTAATCTGAATCGAAGTTATACTCCTAGCACAATACTAGCATCAATATTCAGCTTTTTACTTATTTCACGAGCCACTTTCAATGTCGGCTCACATTTTCCGGAAATGTAGTCACTAAGACGCGAAGGACTAACTCCTATCAGTTGTGACAGTGATTTCTGATTGAGCCCCATTTCGTACATACGAAGCTTCAGAACATCCACAAGCGAAGGTTCTCCCAAAGAAAAGTGTTCCTCTGAATAATCGGCAACAAGATTAGAAAGAAGTTCCAACTCGATGCTGTTAGGATCATTCAAAGGAGTATCATCCTTCACTAACGGAAGAAGATCCTCCACTCTCTTTACAGCCCATTCATACTGGTTTTGGTTTTCTATCTTTGTCATATTTTCAAATATTAGCACAATCTATTTTATCATATTCTTTATGAGTACCAATAAAGCGAATATATACAAACTTTACAGTGAACTTCACCACTACTACCAAGCGATAATTATTCCCTTTAACATTGAAAACATAATGCTGGTTACCTACACTGTCGGCACTATTAAAGGTCTTCTTTATATCAGCGAAACAAGCCCATTCACTTTTCTTTACTATAGTAACCCATTCTTGCAAAGCAACTTTTGAATCGGGATGCTCCTCTGCATATTCTCTTAACGCTTGTTCTGTAAATATTCTCATTAGTTACTCACTTATCATGCAACAAAAATAAGAATATAATTCCAATTTTCAAAATTATATTCCGATATTCGCAATTATGGATAAAAAAGATTCGCTTCTTATAAAGACATCGAAAATTCGATCCTACAACCTAACGCATTCATGATGCGATAGAAAGTAGAAACCTTAGGTTCTGTCTGACCACTTTCCACTCTTGAAATATAAGAACGATCGGAACCGATACGCCGGGCTAATTCTGCTTGAGTAATCTTAGCCTTTTTCCTTGCGTCTTCGATAATTTGCCCGGTGTAGAAAGCATACGCTTTTTCTTCTGCTTCCGCACGTTCGGGAGTACCTTCTGCTCCAAATTTCGCATCAAGAACAGCGTCATAATCTACTATTTGATGATTGTTTATCTGCATAATATTCCTCCTTTATTTTTAATGCTTTATCTATTTCACTACCCGGTGTTTTTTGCGACTTCTTTTGAAAGCCATTAAACAACACTACAATATTTCCATCATCAAAAATGAAAAATACCCGGTATATATTACCATTATATTCTGTACGAAGTTCAAAAACTCCGTCCTGAACAAATTTTACAAATTTAGTGGAGAGTCTTTCTTGTGTTTTCAACAAGAGTAGTCCATACTGGATTTTATCTTGTTCCTTTTCGGTTAAAGTCTCCATGAAAGCCTCAAAGTAACCTCCGTATGTACGGATCTTACGTTTCTTTTCCATACTGCAAATATACGAATTGTTGTTCAACTATACAACAATCGTCTTTTTATTTTATATTATTTTTCCTCAAATTCTCCAGCACGCTTTTTCTTCTCATAAGACACCAGCGTCTCTACACTAAGCGTTTTCCCATTCTTAGGGCTTATCACATCTACAACGCTTGCTAACGCACGAAAAGTCTGTTCGCAATTTGCTATTCCGTCATACGTCAACCTACCCTGATTGATGGCATCGAGCACAACAGAGACATATTGCTTCGGATTTCCCCGATACTCGATGATGACAGGCGGGAGATGCGACATCTCTCGAGTCAGTTGACCGACGATTCTTTTTTTTGGTCGAGCAGATCCATTAATTTTTCACTATGCACATTGATTTGTGCGGTTACTTCACGAAGTTCATCTTTCAATGAACACAATAATTCATCATTCAATGAATTTTCCATAAAACTTTCTATTTAATTGATTATAAAAAAGCCATTCCAGAAAGATAAGCAATCATTACTTACTTCCCGGAATGGTGTCTAATACCTCGAAAACAAAGACTTATATTCTAACCTAATGTACTCACTTTAATCCACTTCTTTTGATTTTGCATTCCATACCAGCAAAGCAAACAACACCGAAAGCAAAGCAGCACCAATCCAAAACCAATTGATATAAGTAAAGTCATAAACATCAACGCCATTCTGAACCGTTTTTTGCCCTTCTATCAGAATACCGCTCATCACGTCCTGCAATCCGGCACCGATATAACTGGCAATACCGACTACTCCCAATGCAGCACCCGAAGCATTACGGGGAGCAATATCCACTGCCATCAAACCACCCAGAAAACAGATCAAAACTCCGATACCTAAACCGAAAAGAACCATTGCCAACACGTCTATCCAAAAATGAGCTCCCGGAACTAAGAGAAACAAACAAAGAGCAAACACATTCATCAATCCGAAAATTAACGCAGGAACATTGCGACGTCCACCAAATAACTTATCAGAAATAACACCTGAAAACATAGTACCAATTATACCACAGACCGGACAAATAGAAATGATAAAACTGGCATCCAAGGTGGAGTAACCCTTTTGAGCTTCCAAATAAAAAACGCCCCAACTATTGATAGCATAACGACTGATATACATAAAAGCACTCGAAAGAGCCAGTATCCAAATGGCAGGCATCAGCAATACCTGACGCTGTGCTTTATTAAAATCAGCCGTTTCTGTCTCACTCATTTCCTTTTTCTGTTTGGGAACATTCACCGAAGGGAACCCCATGCTTTCGGGAGTATCATGGAAGAACTTCCAGACTATCAACGCTCCTATCAATCCCACTATACCGGCTCCGAAGAAACCATACCGCCAGCCCAACACACAGACAATTGAGGCTATTATCAGAAAAGTCAACGCTTCGCCGATATTATGGCTCGCAGACCAAAAGCCATAGTATGAACCGCGCTCTTTGTCCGTGAACCAACGAGAAAGCCCTACTACACAAGAGGCTGCTCCCATAGATTGAAACCAGCCGCTAATCCCCCAAAGGATAGCGAACAGGATAAAAGAATTAGTAAAACCGAGACAGAGGTTAACCAAAGCAGTTATCAATAAACCGGTAGTCATAAAACGGTTGATATTACTACGGTCGGCAAGGAAACCGTTCGTGAATTTTCCGATGGCATAGGTGAAAAACAATACGGAACCTATGATGCCTAACTCTGTTTCCGAAAAAATGCCTTCATCTACAATAGGTTTCTTTACGACATTCAGGCTAAGACGGCACACATAATACATACCGTAACCAAAAGTCGCAGAAAGGAAAGTAGACCATTTCAGAAACTTCAGACGGCGAGCATCGGATGAAGACAAAGCTTCTCCGTTACAAGGTCTCGGCGAAGAGACCTTGTAAAAATTGATTAGTTGTTTCAACATGAAGAAAGTGCGTTTAGTCGTGAAGTTTCTTTTCGCGTAGATACTCTAATAATAGAGCTGGGCGGTCTGTTTGAATTAGCTTGGCTCCCTGGCCAATTATCCACCCCCAACTTTCATCCGGCTGATGAAGTTCTACTGCACGGTCGTCGTCATGCCCGCCACATAGTTCGGGCCAAAGCGAATTTATAAAAAGATTAGAGCCTGTATTACGTACTTTCTTTATCAAATTAAGAATCTCCGGACTGTCACTATCAAACACTAATTCATAAGCAGCAGGTTTCATATGTGTCTGATAACTATCAATGACAGCTTCCGCCCCGTCTTTATGAAGTTGTACAATAGGCATGAAGATTACCTTATCCAATACATCACCGTTTTCAGCCTTGACTTGTTCATAAGGAAGTCCGGCTTTAATAATACATTGCTGAACAGTTCCTGTTTCTTTCAAAACAGCATATACATCTTTGAAGTAATCATAGCCTTTATCAATATTAACAAGGATCTTACCTTTACATAATGACATTACTTCTTCCAATGTCGGTATCAAATGAGCTGTTTTATGCCCTGTACCACTTTTCAAACGGAACTGACGTAATTCTTCCAATGTATAGTCTGCCGGATAACCTTTTCCTGTTGTAGTACGATCAATTTTCTTGTCATGCATCAAAATCAGATGTCCATCCTTGGTTTTCTTCAGATCGATTTCAATTACATCTACCCCCATATCAATACAATTCTGGATAGCCTGCAGGGAGTTCTCCGGAGCATTACGCCAGTCAGCTCGATGAGAAACAACTAAAACTGAATTACTTGCAGGCTTCTGTAGATTCGCAATTATTTTATCCGAATGATTCTGTGCCTCTAACCCTCCTATTATCAGAAGGGTTAAAGCTATTAATATATTTATCTTTCTAAGCATATCTTTTTATTTTTGTAAAGCATTTCTTTTTGCATTCTGTCCGCGCTGTGCCCATGGTGAATTTGCAGGCCCTTCAATACCACAATCAATAGCTATCAATTTGCAGGCACCATTATCCTCATACGTGACATACACAATACCATAGTCAGCAATGACTGGTGACGACCAAATTTTAGAACCTAATTGTCTCTTATATTTCTCCGTACCATCAGCATTCAATATTATATAGTTACCGCCATCATCACATATGTGAATATTTCCGTCACTGTCTATAGCCGGTGTTGTTCCTATTTCAGCGACAGAGGAATAACTCCATTTTTTTGCTCCTCCTTTAGTCAGGGCAACAACTTGGGCATTCGGATTCTTTGTACCCACATAGATGGTTCCGTCAGCACCGATAGCCGGTCCTCCCTGGTCAATCTTGCCCATAGTACCACTCGCCGGATATCTCCATAGCTCATTACCCTGGTTATCATAAGCAGCAACCACTCCCTCTGAAAATGCCACATATACATTTCCTTGCGCATCAATAGCGGGATATACAGCAGCAGCCGTATTTCCTTTCCCTAGATTAGGAGACAAGTTCACACCATCTTGCGTAGTACGGGCAAATCCGTTCGCTCCCGACAAGGCTGAATGGATAACTCCATTCTGTCCAACCGATATACCACCATTAGCACCACCATTGGGAGATTTGCGTCTCCAAAGTTGTCTGCCGGAACTACGGTCAACCATATGTACAGAACCATCCGTCCCTCTATTTCCAATCAAGATATTACCATCACGAGACAAAGCAGGAGAGATATAGGGAATATTAGTACCAATACCTAGTTCGTATCTCCACTTCTGTGTCCCATCCGGATGAATAGCATACAGACTGCTGCTTATGTTTTTGTCTGTTGTACTCGCACCCATATAAATAGTTCCGTCCGCACCTACCATAGGAGACGAACCTTGATCTCCAGCTCCTCCGTCCTTACTTAAATCAAACATCCATTTTTGCTCTCCAGACGGCGAATAAGCAAAAAGGTGGAGTGCATTGGATGACACATATACATCCCCGTTGTCACCTACAGCAGGGGATATGGATCGTAAAGAAGAAGATGTCTCAAACGTCTTGTCCCAAAGAATCGTCACTCCGGATATGGAGGTGTCACGAACGTACAGAGTAGCTTGTTTTGTATTAGTAGCTCCACGATCATCAGTAGTTGTCAGCTTTACTGTTACAAATCCAGTTGTCGTGAAAGTTATTTCCGGGTCTTTTTCTTGAGAGGTCTGTCCATTGCCAAAGTCCCACTCGTAAGCAACTACTTCTCCATCCTCATCCACAGACTTATCGGTAAATTGAACTTTCTCATTCACTTTACAAATGGCAGGGCTATAGCTGAAGTCTGTAACCGGAGGCATATTCGTCGGACGAATCACAACAGTATGGGATGCAGTTGCATATCCTCCGAATTCATCTGTCACGGTTAATTTAATAACATAGGCTCCAGCTTTCTTATACAAAACGGACGCATCTTTAGTAGTAGCCCTATTCCCTTCCCCCTCAAATCCAAAATGCCAGAAGTACTCTACTATCTCTCCTTCCGTCTTTACTGATTCATCAGTCAGATAAACGATATCACCGACCGTATATTCTTCTTTATCTATAGAAAAAGAAGCCTCCGGGGAGGTTGTCTGCCGCACTTCATCGCCGTCCTTACATGCAAATAGACAAACGACTGTCACTATCAGGAATATATATTTCTTCATAATCATTCTATTCATTATTTAAGATTAAAACCAATTATCTTTTACCTCTCTGTTTCAGATAGGTATCCAGCAACTGGGGATGGTCTGTCTGTATCAGATTAATCCCCTTCGACAAAATCAAGTCCACTCCTGTATAGTTTCCTTGTGTCATCTGTGTATCATAGGTATAACCATTCATATCTAACATATTAGTCGAGACAAACAGCCCTTTTGAAGATATGGCTGTCGAGAGCCCGCCATTTAATGTTTTCGACAAAGATATCTGGGCAAACATCACTCCTGGTTGCTGTGAAAGGAAATCTGCATGCTCCTCGTTTTCACACTGCGGATAAGGTATAGGAGCCGGCGAATAATCCAAAATATTCTGCAAGACATCCCGATTATTAGATGTATAAAAGAACACACGGTCTAACATCCCACAGCTTTTCACAACATCATACAGTTCTTTAGGAGACACTTTATTCAAGAAGTCCAAATCAAAAAAGATCTTTCCCCGCCCTGCAACCAATGCGTCATACAAAGAGGGGACCGTGTGATTGGTTACTGTGCCGTCTGCCAGCTTCAGACGATAAGACTGGAGCTGCTCATAAGTCAAATCTTTCACTTTCCCCTTCCCTGTAGTTGTCCTGTCTATGGTTTCATCATGCATCAACACAATTACTCCATCCTTTGTCATGCGAGGATCTACTTCTACAATATCTACAGCTCCCCCTAATTCTATACAACTTTCAATTCCAGCTATCGAATTTTCGGGAATATTCGGGTTGGAAGAATTGCCACGATGCCCCATTATCCAAACTTTTGCAGGGTCAAAGTGTTGCAAAGCATAACGTAAACTCTTGCCGGATACTTGTAATTTCTGCAGAGCCGCCGCTACATTGCCAGTCTTATCTGTCACCCTAACCGAAATATTATAACTTCCTTCTTTCGTAAACGTATATTCCAATTCAGGTTCTTCACCCAATGTCTGCCCTTCCATCGTCCAAACCACAGATTGGATGTCTTGCCCATCATTAAGAGCTACCTTCAGAACAACTTTCTCTTCTAATGCCGGATAGGCATTACTTGCCATAACTCTAGCAGTAATCGTTCCACTCCCCTGTTCTTCAATCGTACTATCATCCCCACAAGCAAATAAAACGACTGCTAATACTGATATATAAATGATATTTGAGATTTTTCTTATCATACTATTTTATTTTTAGTTATATCCTTCATTTTGATACATTCTTGTCGGATCCAGTTTATGTTCATCATACGGGATAGGCAACAAAAAATCTTTCGCAGAGAAATTTGGATTCTTCGCTTTCATGTGCTCCAACAGTTCCTGACGAGAATAAAGACGTAACAAATCATACCAATACTGTCCTTCAAAAGCAAACTCGACTCTTCTCTCACGAAGGATCGCATCGCGCAAACTACTGCCGGAATAATCATCCAGACCAGCACGTTCGCGTACCATGTTCAAATAGCTTACCGCATCATTCTCGCTCAAATGCATTTTCACTTCTGCCAACATTAATGCGACATCGGCATAACGAAGCACAATCCAGTTATTCGCCCCATAGCCATTTATGTCATCGAGATCTGTGTACTTCTTCACATAATTAACGTTCTGTGACGTACCGCACGAGATAGCCTTACGCGTATCTCCCGATTCATAGGCACTCATCATATCAGACGTCGGTATATTATTCCCCGTCCCCGTTTTCTGCGAAGTAAGCCCCGTCTGGGAAGTGGGTTGAAATATATAGGCGTAATTTGAGGCTAAACTGGAGTTGCCTCCTTTATACATCACCTGAAAAATATTCTCTTGACAGAATGTTTGAGCTTCCTTATCAAAAACATCAGCATAAGGGATATCTTTCAGGCTTGTAAAAGGTTTCATGTTCCATGCTGCAACTAAATTTGTTTTCGCAGATTGCAGATTTGAAGTTCTTTCCGACTGAAAATCAGAATCAGCAGCCATTGTCAAGTAAACTTTGCCCAATAAAGCATACGCAGCAGCTTTTGAAGCACGGCCTACCCCATTACCCGTTTGAATATCCGGCAATTCACTATTAATAACCTGTGTCAAATCGGAAATAATCAAATTATAGACTTCGCTCTTTGGCTGGCGGGCAGTATATTTCTGAATTTCATCTTTCGTCTTTAGTTCTTTGGTTACGATAGGGACATCTCCAAACTGCATTACAAGATGAAAATAAGTCAATCCACGCAAGAAATACATTTCCGCCTTTTTCTGGTTTTTCACAACTTCATCCTTAAAAGGAATATCATCTATCTGATCCAATATTATATTAGCTCTTGTCACGCATTTATACAAATCTGCCCAATGAGTTTTCACTTGTGCATTATCTGTTGTCAATGTATAGTTATAAAATTGATAATTAACCCCATTTCCTGCTCCCGGATCCTGCAACGTGGTGTTTTCCGAACGAACATCTGTGTACAAATACATATTCTTATAATACCCGTTTCCTCTCAAAGCTGCATACGCACCATTCGCAGCCATTGCAATATCATCTTCGGTCTGATAGAAAGTACTGGCCGGAATCTTATTTGGATTGGTTTCTTCCAGAAAACTCGTACAACTACTGCAAAACAATAGCGAACTTACTGCGATAAATACTATGTATTTTTTCATAATCTGATTCTTTATTTATTTAAAAAGTTATTTTTGCTCCTATACTATAAGTACGTGCCAAAGGATAAACTCCCCAATCAAAACCGGGTAACAGGTTATTACCTTTATAATCCACTTCAGGATTATATCCTTCATAATCGGTCAATGTGAATAAATTGTCAACACTGACATATAGCCTCAACGCCTGAACGCTCACTTTCTGCATCCACTTCACCGGAAAATTATACCCCAATGTGATATTTGCACAACGGAAATAGGAAGCATCATCCACCATATAAGAACTAAGCCGCTGACTGGTATTAGGAGTGGAACTACGCGCTGCACGAAACACTCCGCCGGAACCCGGATTTTCGTCAGAATGCCAACGGTTCAAAACAGATGCCAACTGATTGCCGGAGCCTTCCATATTGTACAGATAATATTTCTGGAAGTTTATTACTTCAGCTCCTTGAGAACCGGTAAATGTCGCTCTCAAATCAAAGTTCTTATAAGAGAAATCGGTACTGATACCGTATGTAAAATCCGGGTAAGCATTGCCTAGAATTTCACGGTCGTTTTCTGTAATCAAACCATTCTTATCAACATCCCGCCATTTCACATCTCCCGGATGTATGTTATTATAATTAGGAACTGCCGGTCCTATCAACTGATATCCGTCAGGAAATTTGCCATTAACCAGATTGCTTTTATCAATCATTATATTGGTGTAATCCTTCTCGGAAATAATACCATCAGCAATGTAGCCATAGAAAGAGCCGATAGGAAGCCCGGAACGGGTCACATGGCTTACCACATTGCGCTCACTAACTAAATACAAATCATTAATACCACCCAAATCGACAACTTTATTTCGATTTACTGATATATTAGCACTTACATTCCATTTAAAATCTCCTGTCAAAATACGCCCGTCTATTTGGAAATCAACTCCGCTATTACGTACTTTTGCATTTTTCAAGTTTGTTTTTACACTGGAAGAGCCCGATATGGATGATATAGGCTGGTCGTACAACAAATCATACGAAAGACTATTATAATAGTTACCTATCAAGTTGACACGACCATTGAATAATCCCAAATCAAACCCTACATTGTATTGGGATGTTTTTTCCCATCCGATAGCCGCATCTTTGAAAGTTCCTTGCCAATAGGCTGTTTCGACAGTATTACCATATACGTAACCACCTTGAGACATAGTAGCTGTATGCTCGTAGTTACCAATATTGTTGTTTCCACTCAATCCCCAACTGGCACGAAGTTTTAAGGATGAATTATTACCTAACAAATCCTGATAAAACTTTTCATTCGATATAGTCCAACCTAAAGAAATAGAAGGAAACCAACCCCAACGGTTTTCTTTTCCAAAACGTGAAGATCCGTCAGTTCTTACTGTACCCGTCACTACATAGCGATTATCGAATGAATAGTTTACACGTGCCAGATAAGACATCATTGTCCATGCAGCCTTTCGGGTATCGCTGCTATACAAGCCTATATCGGAAGCATTCGGACCATGCGCTGTCACTTCATGAATACGGTCGTCGGGAAAACCTGTTGCTTCAACGGCTACGCGGTCATAAGTTTTTTTCTGTAAGGTGTAGCCCACTAAAGCATTCAGGCGATGTTTCCCGAATTCACCATTATAATTTAACGTAAACTCTCCCAAACGGTCAATATCACGATTTGTTATGTCACGAGCTTTCACACGTGCCTGAACAGCATCCGAATTGGGCATATCACCATCTTGTCCTACAGTACGCGGACGATAGTAATTATAACGGGAAGTATAATATTGAGTTCCCAAATTGGCTTTAAACTGAAGCTGTTTCAATATATCATAAGTGATATTAGCATTGAAATTCATTCGGCTTGACTTGTTGCGGATATCAATTTCATGAGCAAGTGCCACGGGATTCTCGACCATCTGATAGCCATCAGCTTTCATCGCAATCTGATTTCCGACTGCATAAGTTCCATCCGAATTATATACAGGGAATTGAGGAAACATTAATAGAGCACTTTGTACGACACCATCATTTATATAACGACCGTCTGCTTGAACCTGTCGTTCCGAAACATCAACAAAAGAAAAGTTTACTCCAACTTTCAAGCGTTTCGTGACTTCTGCATCTACATTGGCACGAACATTCAAACGCTTATGTCCGGAAGGAGCTATAATTCCATCCTGATCCAGATAACCCAAACTAAAACGATATTTCAAGAAATCCTGTCCTCCTGTAACAGATAGATTATGACGATGCATCGGAGCATTCCCATAGATGGCGTCCTGCCAATCTGTATTGTAAGTAGGATCGACCGGTTTTCCGGTTGTGAAATCAAAAAACAAATCAGAAATGCCCACTTCATTCAAGTTAAAACCTTTTGAAGCTCTTATTGCATTATCATCCAATGGGTTCCATGATTTTCCAGCAGCTTCTGCTTTATCACGATAAGAATTATTACGGGCTTCAATTACCAAATCCCTGTATTGATAGGCATCCAGCAACTTAATCTTACGCTCTACTTGTTGCATACTAAACTGATAGTCATAATCAATACGGGCTTTTCCCGAATTACCCCTCTTTGTGGTGATAAGTACCACGCCACTAGCACCTCGAGAACCATAAATGGCTGCCGAAGCTGCGTCTTTCAATACATCAATAGTTTCAATATCCTCGGGATTGATATATACATCTTCTGAAGCCGGATATCCATCAATCACATAGAGAGGTGTTGTACTAGCTGAAAGAGAGTTCGTTCCACGAACTTTAATCTTCACTCCTTCTCCCGGCGCACCACTTGTCTGCATCACCTGTACACCAGCGACTTTACCGACTAAAGCTTGTCCGGCGGTTGCTGCTGAAAGAGATAATTCACTAGCCTTAACACTTGCCAAAGAACCTGTGAAATCACTCTTACGCATAGGAGTATAGCCAACGACTACGACTTCTTCAATCATCTTACTATCTTCCTGCAGAACAACTTTCGCCATATTTTTATCGGTAGCACGAAGTTGAACGGGTTTATATCCGATGTAGGAAACTGTTAGTTGAGATGTTTCGGAGACATCATTGATGGAAAAATTACCATCTAAATCAGTTATTGTTCCATTAGATGTACCCTTGACCACAACACTAGCACCGATAATAGGCTCTCCATTCGAATCAACTACGGTTCCTGAAACCTTTATATTACGCTGCTTTTCTTGTGGTTTACGAATCAATACAATGACATTCTCTTGCTCTTTCTTGTAGGTTAACTCCATTTTACCCAAAAGTTGTTGCATGGTTTGTTCAATCGTTGCATCTTTCACATTTAACGAAACTTTTTGGTTTAACTCCGGAAGGCTCTCATTGTAGAAGAATTTGTAATTGCTTACTTGCTCGATTTTCTTTAAAGAGGCTCTCAAAGAGATGTCTTTCACATTCACCGTTATTTGAGAATAAGCGGTAAAAGAGACGCTTAAAAACAATAGCAGACAAATAGCCCGCAGTGTTTTCCAGTTCTTACTTCTCCCCACGTTTGTTTGAGGGAGTTTTTCAAAGGTTGTTTTGTGCTTCATATATCAAAACTTTTAAGTTGTTTGATAGGTATACAGACTGCTATACTCGCTCGTCCAACCGTCTATCAGACTTTAACTCTCGTTAACTTATTCAATTCAGAGAACAAAAAAAACCATTCCTAAGTAGAGGGCTTCGGAATGGTTCTATTCTATATTGTACTCAATAAGTAATTAAACTACTTTGTATTCACCGATATTACGTTCTTCAGCATTAAAGGAGACACCGACTTTAACCAGTTCACGCCCGTCTGTTCGATAAGGTAACAGATATCCTTTTTCATCTATTTGTTTCAGAGCTTCGTCTACTGTTCCTTCCAGCTTAAACTCAAAAACATAAATACGGTCTTTTGTTTTCACCACTGCATCGGCACGGCCTTTTGCACTGCGTACTTCCGCATCTACATATTGTCCCATCAACTTAAAGACAAGATAGAAAATAACCTGATAATGACGTTCAGTCTTTGTATTCAATTCGTAGGGAATGTCGGCAAAGAATGATTTCATACGTTCCATAAAGGAATGAACGTCGCCCAACTGAAGTTCACGGACAAACTTAACTGCATTAAAATCCGTTTCATCAGAAGAGATGGGGGTATAATAGGGTATCAGGAATTTAAGGAAACCATATTTCACCTCGTCATTCGGGAAGCCTAATGTATATAGGTTCAATGATTTATCGAAATTTTTAATTGTCAGATAACCACTTTGGTAGATCATCGGAAGGGGATTCTTTGTCTCCGCACGGTATTCTGCAAATCCGGAACTTCCTACTTCCAAGCCATCTATCAGCAAACGTAAATCATAATCACTTTGTTTCAGCAGTTCTACAAGATAGGTAGGAGTACCAGTCTGAAACCAGTAATTATCAAACATTAATCCATCAAAGACATTGAGCACACTGAAGGGATTGAATAGTCCTTCTTCGCTATATGTAAAGTGATAGCCATCGTACATTGCTGTCATTTTATCGACTGTATCTTCAAAGGACATCTCCTGCACTTCTGCCAAGTGCTCCAACTCGGGAGTAAATGTAGATACTAACTCCTTCTTAGTAATACCACAAATATTGGCATAAGGAATTTTCATACTAATATCATTCAACTGATTCAAATCACTGAATACACTTACTTGGGCAAATTTTGTGACTCCTGTCAAGAATATAAACCGAAGATAGCGATCGGAACTTTTTAGTACTCCATAAAAAGCCTTCAGAATACGACGGTATTCATCCAACAAGTTTTCATCTAAAAGGGCTTGCAGCAAAGGCTTATCATACTCATCTACTAATACCACAACTCCTTTTCCAGTTTTCAAATAGGCTTGCTCGATGATGTAACTAAAGCGTTCTTCAGGACTACGGTCTTTCTTCTCATCACCATAGACGGCTTCCCATTTCTCCAAATACTGATTTAGCATGGCAACCAAATCTGCTGCCGTCTCATATCTCTTCGCATTCAAATCAAGATGCAGAACCGGATATTGCTCCCACTTTGTCTCTAACTTTTCAATTGCCAAACCCTCAAAAAGGTCTTTACGCCCCTGAAAGTAGGCTTCAAAAGTAGAAACTAGCAGACTTTTGCCAAAACGACGGGGACGACTAAGAAAATAAGGCTTTCCCGTATTTATTATTTGCCATAAAATAGACGTCTTGTCCACATAAAGATAATTTCCTCGGCGTATATCTTCAAATGTCTGTATCCCTATCGGCAATTTACGCTCTAATGTATTCATTGCATCTTCAAATTAGTGTACCACAAATATAGACGTTATTCGATGAATAAACAAAGATACTCTATGAAAGTTCCATTTATTTCTCCTTCAAAACAATCACCGAACCGTCCATTTCATAATAGAAAGGTGAAGTAAGCATCAGAATATTCAGCGCATTCTGTATGCCGCCTCCCGGAATGGTTCCGGTGAAATATTCATTAGGTAGTTTATTGGAGTCGAAACGAATCTCTACGTCATAGATACGTGAAAGGGTTTTCATTATATTCTCCAAAGATTCTTTCTCAAAATAGATATTTCCTTTCGTCCATTCAATATAATCATTCGGATGCACTTGAGTGGCTGTTATCTTATGAGTGGCTTTATTATATTCTATTTTGTCGCCGGGCTTCATGATATGCGATATTTTCTGCGCATAGACCCCTACTTTTCCTTCCAAAAGAACGACTGTCACGTCTTTGGCATCTTCATAGGCAGATACATTAAAAGAAGTACCGAGCACTTTCACTTCCAAATCACCGATTTGCACAATGAAGGCGTGTTTCTCATCATGGGCTACTTTAAAATAGGCTTCACCATTCAGTTGCACGCGACGAACTTTTTCTCCGAAGTTATTCAGGTAACTTAATTGGGAAGCTGAATTGAGAACAACATTTGTTCCGTCCGGCAATTCAATGGTTGCTTTATCTCCTTTGCCCGCTTTCACAATAAAGGGTGTTTCTGCCGTTGGAGAAGAATCTAAAAGATAGTAAGTGAAGAAAGCGACACAGACAGGTAATAAAATAGCAGCAACCCATTTCCAAGGGATGATACGGAGGGGGCGCACTTCCTTGCCCAAAGTCTCTTCTTTGATCCGGGCAAAAAGTTTATCACGCAACACTGGGTTCATGGAGGAATCCGATCTCTCAAACTCTTGCTCCCACCAGTCATGCAACTGACGGTCATTCTTTATCCAGTCTGACAGTTCTTTTATCTCGACATCCGTGATCGTTTCTTCGAAATATTTTTCAATTAGCTCTTTATAATGTGTCTTATCCATCTTTCCACTTATTTACAAGTATACATTTTCATCCTACTTCCCATCCAAAAACAAGTATTACTATTACATTTCATTAACAAAAAAGGCCAACAAAAGGGTAATTACCTTATCATAATGCTTCATCAACTGTTCACGCATAAATTTCACAGCCAAAGATAATTGGGTAGCAACCGTACTTTCGGAAATTCCCATGATTTCGGCTATTTCTTTATTTGTGTAATTCTGCCTTTTGCTCAAAATGAATATTTTCTTCCGTTGCGCAGGCAGTTCTTCGGCAAGAGAATCGATATACTCATTCAAAAAGCGCAGATCAATATTCTCTTCTGTCTGTGAATCACGGTCTACGCTACTTTTCATGAGATATTCATTGTAAACATACTCTACGGTCTGACGCTGATACATATTCATCAATAAGTTTTTGGCAATCGTACAGAGAAAAGAGATAAACGAGGAAGCCGGGTCTACTTTTTCATGCACTTCCCATATACGAATGAAAGTGGCTTGCACCACTTCTTCGGCCATATATTGATTGCCGGAAGAGAGTCGCATAATGAAATTGTACAGTTTGCCACTATACATATTATACAATCTTTCGAATGCCTGAAAGGAACCGCCTTTTAAGTCGATTAATAAATGTTTTTCATCTGTAGAATCTACCATATCTTAGAATTTTGCAACAAAGGTATGCAGCCATAGGTCATAAACAGGTGACAATATTATTAATATTTTCTCAATTATCCGACTTTTCTGAAGAAAAAGATAGTAAATAGCAAATAGTAACGCCATCCGGTCAGGATAATGACGCTATCCAATCAGGATAGTGACGGTATCCGAACCGGATGGCGTTACTATATTTAGTGAGGTAGTTCGTACTAATAAGTCAGACGAACACCTGCTTGTATGTTGAAGTTAAACGGATTCTCTTTACGTATAGTCTGTATATCGGAGCCATCATTGAAATAATAAGCAACACCCGGTTCCACGTAAATACCCAAACGTTTCGTTGCATTGATCTGCGCACCTACACCACCGGATACCGAGAACTGCAAAGGCTTCACTGTTTCTTTTTCAGATCCTAGCTTTCCATAAACACATTTCTCAACCATACCTCCACCGGAAACATAAAGAGTGACGAGTTTCTTATCCAGGAAGTTCCAGTTGGCACGCAACGGAATACCGATATAATGCAGTTTCTGCTCTATCTGTTGTTCTTCACCTGCCAGTTTTGCATCCGAAGAAAGCAGCGTATAAGTCAGTCCTGTCTCAAGAGAGAATCCTTTAGCTAAACCTTTACGAACGGACAATCCGAAAGAAATAGGCTGATGATGTTTAATGTCAACCACCTGTTTTGCCTGACGCAGGTAAGGTACTCCATCTTCGAAAACCAATGTTTGGTCATTAGGAATCGTCTCCATCAGACCGTTGGAAACTGAAAGCATACTCACACGTGACATATAAGCATGAGATCCGGCACCTACTTCTGTTGAAGCACCTCCTGAATTTCCTACCGAAAGTCCCATTGACCATGTTCCCTTTTGAGAAGATCTTTTTTCTGTCGGAATATGAAGTTTGTCTTTACCGGAAGGACGACGCGGTCTGTTATTCGATCGCTCTGTATCCTGTGACTGTCCCTGACTGACATCTGTATTTTCTGCCTGCTTCGGTTCATCTTTTACATTTTCAGTTTCTCCATTTCCTTTTACATTCTTATCTTCCTCACTCAAAGAGTCTTCTCCATTTCCTGTTGAAAGTTTATTTTCATTACCGATCCCTAATGGATCTACACCTGTTTTCTGCTCCGTATGATTCCTGTCGACTTTCGCCAAACGATCTTCGCGAGTTACCGGCCGTAAGACAGGTTCCACAGCAGTTCCCTGCATATCCGGTTGTTGCACACCCAGCAATGCATCGGGCGTGGAAGCCAATGCCGGAGTTTGTATATGACGTATTTCATCCGCAGCGGGTGTCCCTAGAAAATACAGACTTACTGACGAAACGACAGCTAATATTATAATAGCTGCAGCAGCCATCATCCATTTTCGATAAGGATATATTTTCTTCTCCACAGGAGGCATAAGCTCTTTCTCCAGTCGTTCCCAACCGGAAGCAGGCGTCGGCTCGGAATAATCCGCGAGCTTCTCCTTCAACTTATTCATCCACAATTCTTTCTCTTCCATTTCTATCTATCCATTATGCATTATCCATTCTTTTACTCTTTTTGCCAATACACTCTTCGCACGAAATAATTGCGAAGCCGAAGATTTCTCATTAATACCTAATACCTGTGCGATTTCTTTATGCGATTTGTCTTCAAATGTATAAAGATTGAACACAGTACGATAGCCGGCGGGTAATTCTTCAATAAACTGCATCAACACATTTTGTGGTATCGCTTCTACATCGGAAGCATCCGGCTCTTCATATTCTTCGGGCAACTCTTCCAAAGGTGTCGACTGATTAATCACATCATTTTTCCGAAGATACTGTAAAGCTGTGTTGACCATCACCCGTTCCATCCAGGCTCGCAAAGAGCCTTCACCCCTCCAGGTGAACTTATCGAACGAATCGAATATCTTTAAAAAACCGTCGTGAAGCAGATCCTGGGCTGTATCCCGGTCGCCGGTATAGCGTAGACAGATGCCAAGCATACGCCCCGCATACTGTTCATACAGTTCCTTGCGGGCCCGGTTATTACCCAGCCTACATTGTTCCGACAACTCAATTTCTTCCATTCTCTTATACACGTGTTTACCTTATAAATGCAGCAAAGATAGAAATACTGCATAGAGAGAACAACTCTTTTATCACTTTTGTTTCTTTAACAGATCCGAATGCAATATTTTCTATCCTCTTGCATTTTCACTACAGAAAACATAAATATTATAAAATCTAAAACCTAGTAAGTATATGAAGAAATTTAAATTCATTGCCTTTATCTTTGCTATTATGACTACCATGCCGATTCTCCAGTCATGCTTGGACGACGATGATAATTCGTCCGATCTTCTGGCTATCAGCACCATCAATATGATTAGCCAGGATAGCAAGGAATTTTATTTCACTTTGGATGACGGGAAAAAGATGTATCCCAGCAACTCACAAGGATGGAACAATGAAGATTGGGTGGAGGGACAAAGAGCTTTTGTGATATTCAACGAGTTGGAAGAGCCTGTGAATGGATACGACCTTAATATTCAGGTGAAAGGTATCAATCCAATCTTAACCAAAGACATCGTCACAATGGGTGAAGATGACAACGACGAAGAGAAAATCGGAGATGATAAGATCAACACGACTTATATGTGGATCAATAAGGATAATAAATATCTGACGATTGAATTCCAATATTACGGAACACATAGTGAAGATAAAAAACATTTCCTGAATCTGGTGATTAATGACAAAGAAGAGACTGCTCCCACTGCTGACGAAGGCAATGCGGAGGACGAATATATCAATCTGGAATTCCGTCATAACAGTGAAGGAGATGATCCTCAACGTTTGGGTGAAGGATATGTGTCTTTCAAACTGGATAAGATTAAAGACCGGATGGAGGGGAAAAAGGGACTAAGAATTCGTGTCAACACCATTTATGGCGGGCCGAAAACTTATGAAGTGAAATTTCCTTAGACGACTAATCTAATGTGAACATGCGAAACACACTCTTTTTTAATATAATATATTAATTACGCAAAAGAGGGCGGTAGTTGTGAAACTGCCGCCCTTTTACTTTCTTCTTTATATTCTTTCTTCTAAAAGAGTTATTTCTTATCTCCCAGATAATTCCAAACAACTGCACTCAATGCAGCTCCTACAAATGGAGCAATGATAAACAGCCACAACTGCGACAATGCTTCTCCTCCTTGGAATAATGCCGGAGCAATACTACGTGCCGGGTTTACAGAAGTCCCTGTGATAGGAATACATACAATATGTACCAATACAAGAGTCAAACCGATGGCAAGTCCTGCCAGATTGCCTGCTCCCTTCTTCGGATCGGTAGAGCCGAGCACTACCAATACAAATATGAAAGTAAATACTGCTTCCGCAATAAATGCCTGCAACATTTCTCCATCAGCAAAACCATTCGAACCTGTCGCTGTAGGCCCGTCATGAGCACCGGTAGAAACTAAAGCAAAAAGAATAGCCGAACCGATAATAGCTCCGATTACCTGGAAAATCATATACATACCTGCATCTTTTCCATTCATACGACTAGTCAAAAACACTCCTAATGTAATAGCAGGATTAATGTGACATCCCGAAATACCTCCGATAGCATACGCCATCGCTACTACGGATAAACCAAAGGCTAAAGCTACACCGATTGTTCCCACACCAGCACCTACTGTATCAGCCAAACCACCAGCAAAGACGGCGCTACCACATCCCATAAGAACGAGCACCATCGTTCCAATCATTTCTGCAATGTACTTTTTCATAGTAATTAATATTGTTTTTGTTTACTTTCCAAAAATAAGCAATTCAGACTAGAAATCAAAACATATCCGTATTATTATAACGCAACTTTGCTACATTTTTTACAGAAAGAGATTGTTCTCGATGGAAAAAGGGATTCCCTAATGTGCTATAACAAACATTGTATGGACTGTAAAGAAAGCATTTCCTTGGGAACCGCCGCCTTTATTTCCTCTTTCAGGACGCATAAGAGACTGTGGCGAATAAAATCTTTATTTGTTACCAGTACCACTTGCCGTGTAGGTCGGGGAATAGCAAACGGACGTACCAACTGCCGCTGTTCTTCCGTCAATTGCATCACTGCCAATTCGGGAATAAAAGTGATTCCTTTTCCACTTTCTACCATTCGCATAAAGGTTTCCATACTTCCCAAACGATAGGCCATCTGATTAACCTTCACGGCCTCCATCTGACAGAAACGGACGAGTTGATCGCGAAAACAGTGTCCTTCGTCCAAAAGCCAAAGATGTTCGCCTGTTATATCAGAAGTACGGATCATATCATGCTTGAAAGAGGATTCTTTTCGTGACACATAAGCGTAAAATTGCTCATAGAAAAGAGTTTCTTCTGTCAAGAACGTATCTTCCAGTTTGCTGGCAATAATTCCCGCATCCAAATCTCCGACATGCAAAGCCTGCTGAATATCCTGTGTCTTCATTTCCGTGACACGAATATCCAGTTCGGGATATTTTTCCATTAGTTGAGGAAAAAAGCGAGGAAGCAGATAGGGAGCGATAGTAGGTAATACCCCCAAGCGGAATACGCCTGACAATGACTGTTTATCTTCACTGATTATTTCTTTCACTTGAGCTGCCTGCGCCAGAATCACGCGAGCCTGGTCTATCACTTTCTGCCCGATGGGTGTCGGACAAACGGGTTGCACTGTCCTATCGAACAACTTTACTCCCAGTTCATCTTCCAGTTTCTGAATCATTGCACTCAAAGTAGGCTGCGTCACACGACAATATTCAGCTGCCCGTGCGAAATGCCTGAACTGGTCTACAGCCAGTATATACTCTAATTGTTGTATCGTCATCTATCAAATCTTATTAAGTTATAGATTTCATCTATGCAAAGATAGAAATTTTCAGTTTGACAGCAAGCATTTTACGCCTTATCTTTGCAGTACAGAAAAAAGAGAACAAGTATAAATCATTAAAAATAGAAGAATATGAAAACTTTAGAATTTATCAAATTGAACGAATCGGGAGCAAACAACGTAGTAGCATCTTTGCAACAACTATTAGCAGACTTCCAAGTGTATTACACCAATCTTCGCGGTTTCCACTGGAATATCAAGGGACATAATTTCTTTGTACTCCACAGTCAATTCGAAAAGATGTATGATGACACGGCTGAAAAGGTGGATGAAATCGCAGAACGTATCTTGATGCTGGGTGGTACTCCTGCCAATAAATTCAGCGATTATCTAAAAGTAGCAAATGTGAATGAAGTGGATAAGGTAAGCAACGGAGACGAAGCATTGAATAATATCCTTCAGTCTATCAGCTATCTGATTGGTGAAGAACGTAAGATCTTATCTATCGCTTCTCAAGCCGGAGACGAAGTAACCGTTTCGATGATGAGCGATTATCTGAAAGAACAGGAAAAATTGGTTTGGATGTTGGTTGCTTATAGTAGCAAGTAATTGAAATAAAAGGTTTAGGTTTTAGGTGAGAAAGAGAGGATATTTCCGCAAAAGGAATATTCTCTCTTTTTTATTAAGAGAAAACGAAACAGGAAATCTCTTAATATAGATATTAATAAAAATTACTCCACTAAAATAACATTCTGCAACCTAATATCATTAGAAGCGGCACCAATCATAAGATGGAAATTTCCAGACTCTACTACTTTCTTCAAAGTATAGTTAACCAAGAAAAAGTCCTCCTCTGTCAAAACAAAAGTAACTTTTTTTTCTTCTCCTTTTTTCAAATGGAAACGTTCAAAATGTTTCAACTGTTTCATCGGCTGAACAACTGATGCATATTCATCTCTCATATAAAGTTGTGATACTTCCTCACCATCATACTTCCCTGTATTCTTTACTTTAAATGAGACTTCAAAACAACGAGCAGATTTCTGCACTACCTGCAAATCAGAATATTCAAAAGTGGTATAACTCATCCCATAACCAAAGCTATATAACGGAAAAGATGACATTTCCACATAATCATGATTTCGAGGAGCTTTCTTATTATAATAAACCGGAATCTGACCTACAGAACGCGGAACGGAGATTGGCAAACGTCCGGAAGGATTATAATCTCCAAAAAGAACATCCGCTATAGCATTTCCACCCTCCTGCCCCGGATAGTAAGCAGTCAGTAGCGCATCCGCATATTCCGAAGCCCAATTCTTTTCTAAAGGACGACCTTCAATATAAACGACAATCAAAGGCTTACCTGTCTTTTGCAAAGATTCCAATAGTTCTTGTTGTCTACCAAGTAAGGATAAACTGGCACGGTCAAATCCTTCTCCACACTCCATATCACTTACACTACCCTCTTCAGCTACAGCCGCACCTGTTTCTTTATAGCTCGTTTTAAAATCACGGGCACTGGAACCACCCACAACCACAATTACAACTTCGGAGCGACGGGCAGCTTTAATTGCCTGTTCTATCTCATTCACTGTAGTATCACGAATAGCACAGCCTCGTACATATTCCACACGAAAAGGAGATAATTTTGTTAGAATTCCATCAAGAACTGTTTTCACATTACTATCTTCCTGAGGAGCTGTATAGTCCCCTAACATATTATATCGATTGTCAGCATTAGGGCCAATTACCGCCACCTTATTTATCGTCTTGCTTAAAGGAAGAATTGAATTCTCATTTTTGAGAAGTGTTATGGAAGACTGTGCGATTTTACGTGCCAGTTCGATATGTTCTTTACGGCGTACTGTTTTAGCAGCAATTTTCGGATCCACATAAGGATGCTCAAACAAGCCCATCTCAAACTTCATCCGTAACACCCGGCAGACAGCCGTATCAATCACAGTCTTATCCATTTGTCCAGATTGAACTGCATGACAAAGGTTGGTATAAGCATCCCCACCTAAGTCAACATCAACGCCTGCCATTACAGATTGTATGGCTGCATTCTCTTTGGTTGGAGCAACAAAGTGGCTTTCGTGAATCCCTTCAATACTATATAAATCGGAAACTACAAAGCCACGAAACTTCCATTCATTACGCAAGAGTTGAGTCAGCAAATAATGGTTCGACGTACAAGGTGTCCCATCTATCGAATTGTATGAAGTCATTACAGACAATGCCCCTGCATCTATTGCCTTACGAAAAGGAGGAAGAAAATTCTGATGCAAATCACGAATACCGACTGAAGCATAATTACCATTCTGTCCACCCTCCGGCACAGCGTATGCCAGAAAATGTTTCAAGGTAGCTATGGTAGCGTATTTTTGTGATAGATTACCTCCACCTAAACCGTCAACCATAGACGCCCCTAAAATACCACTCAACACAGGATCTTCACCAAATGTTTCTTCCACGCGGGACCAACGGGGATCACGGGTCAGATCAAGTACGGGACCGTAACTAATATGCCCACCTTGGGAACGAATTTCTTTAGCGATAACTTGACCAACTTCTTTTACTAATTCCGGTGACCAGGTAGCCGCCATTCCGATACCCGTAGGAAAAACTGTAGCACCAATTGCCATGTGCCCATGAGGGGCTTCTTCTGCTAAAAACATCGGAATTCCCAAACGAGTATTCTCCATCACATATTTTTGCAATGCATTCCCTGCTTTTGCTGCCATCTCGGAATTAAGTCCATTTGCCAGAGTTTTTTTTGTCCACGGGTCTGCACGATAAGTCGCCCAAAGCATTCCGGCATTTCTTTCTTTAATCAATTGCTTGAACTTTCCGGAAGGATGAACCTCACTACCATGGATTTCATACATTTCCCAACCTAAAGGACAAAGTAACTGACCGACCTTTTCTTCTAAAGTCATGCGGGAAAGTAAATCTGAAAGTCTTATATCTATTGACAAACTGGGATCTTTGTAAGCAGGTAACGAGGGAGAGGATTGAGTAAACCCCAAAGTACATACCATCTGTACTATCACCAAAATATACAATCGTTTTATCATAATGTTATATACAGTAAAATGACTCAATTAATTTATAGTGTATTTCTAATCTTTCAAATAGAGATATTCAACCCTACTTACCCATTTCTCCTTCAAATATAACTGTATGTACAGGCTGATGAGCATCATTTGTTATCAACTTGACCTTTGCATCCAATAGATGGTTTGAAGATGATACATTTAATTCAAACAGAACCTCCAGACACTCATTTTGCTTCAAAACCTTTTCACCCCGAATATTAGTAGAAACAAATTCCGGACATTCTATTTTGCGGATAATAAGAGGATTCGCCCCTTCATTAGTAACTTTAACTTTTCTCTGAATATGCTTTTTTAATGAGATATTCCCCAAATTAAAATAAGATTGTGAACACTTCATCCGGGGAGCAGTTGCCGTGCTTACTTTTCTCATATCATCAATCACTGTACCAAAGATTTGTATAGGAGAACTGTGTACGGAATTGGCACTAATAATAATCTTATCTTTAAATGTACCGTAAAAGCCTTTTAAAGGAGAAGCTGTTATTTTTATAGTCGCACAAGATCGACCTTGAAGAGATGATGGCATAGATATCGACAAACATCCACTCTTATCCAACAGCGAGTATGACAACCTGACTATTTTATCCGATCGGTTATAGATTCTAATTTCCAATTGTTTTGGCCTCCCATTATGCTGTAACAGATCATAAGATAGAGTCATTCGGTCTGCCAGAATATCTGATGATAAAGAATAAGGATATTCATCCTCTATACGATTCATTGTATTTATCGTACCTTTTACCCAAAGAGTATTGACACTTTGCCCTGAATTAGAAACAACCCTTATACTCTTAGAGAAAAAGTTTGTCCGCCCTTTAGGATCGAATGTTACGGTAATAGTACCTGTATGCCCTGATTTTACAGGTTGTTTACTATAAACAGGAATGGCACACCCACAAGTTGAAATCACTTCTTCAATCACAACCGGAGAAGTATGCATATTAGTAAAATGAAAAGTATAACTCACTTTGCCTCCTGTTTCCTGAATATTACCAAAATTCCAAGTAGTAGTATCAAAACGCAATACAGCTTTTCCCTGTTGTTGGGCACATACGCCAACAGTAGAGCACAGTAAAACGATCAAAGCTGACATAAAACGTTTCATCATCATTTCTTTAAGTTAATATTGGGAGTTACGTAAAAACACAATAACTCCCAATATAAATTTACATTTTAATTATCTTGAGGCAAATCATTGAATTCTGCATTCCAGCTGATATTTGCCGAAGCCGGGAAAGTTAAATCACGCCCATTACCCGAACTGTCCTTCAATGTATTTCCTTCTCCTTCATCCAATTTCCAATAGCCATATAAATCCGAAGAAGATGGAGAAGCTATTGTACGCAAGTTAGCTTTCACTTCTTCCGCTGTCAGACATTTCTTCCACATACGAATATCAGAAATCAGACCATCAAAATACATACTTGATGTATTACCAAATTGAATACCGGTCAACGTATATCCCACCTTGAATCTTTGAGAAGAGGATGGCCCCCAACGTTTGGTCGGTTTTGCAGAAGCAACTTCCTCACCGTTAACATATAAACGATAAGCAACATCTGTATTCTGGCCGGTTTTTGTTCCGTCACAAGTAATGGTCAATCTTACCCATTGATTAGCCGGCAACTTTATATTTTGATTAGCCAATGTCAAGTCACATTGACGATTACCGATATTAGATGCTCCCGCTGTACCGCTTACACGTAGTTCACAACCACTAAAAACCTCATTATTATGGTTGGTATCTTTACCACGCCATGTACCAATGTAATTAGTTCCACTGTGCCAGCTATATGGATATATAAGCATTTCAAACGTATGTGTATTATCTTCAATCGTAACGACTTCATCATTGGCAAAACTTAACGTACGATACATATCCGTTGAATAAGAACTCATATTCAATCCCGGTATATAATCCAATTCCCCATCAATGCTAATCGTAAAATAAGAAACAGAACGAGTGTCCGTTACAAATTGTCCTACACATGTTTCATCTATTGTTGCAACAATAGGAAGCAAATATTCTTCACCTTCCACCAAACCGAACAATGATGAAAACTTAACTGATAAGGAATTGGATTCTTGCTGTCCTGCCTTCACTATCGCATTTTTAGCTTGCAACTCATAGACAAAAGCGGGCATCATTTTATAAGACGTGTTATTTGCAGCGTTATAAGCCTCTACCATACTTTCGTCCACGGCAATGTCACATAATAAAGTAGTAGCGGCAGGTTTATCCAGTTTGATAATATAATCATAAACATAGCTTCCTGCATCCAGTATCTCCCTATAATCAATAGAAACAGGTCCTGCTTCCGACTGTGGCATCTCTATTGTCGGCAATTCAATAAAATCATTGTCATCATCCGAACAGGATGTGAATCCTACTCCTCCCAATAAAACAAGCAAAAGGAGAGTTAATCTATTTATATTGTTTTTCATTATCATACGGTCTATTCATTTATTATTACCCTATTCAAGACATTTATTCGTATCATCATAAGTCCAGTCAATCGTGATTCCATTCTTATAACTGATATCACGCTTGGACGGAGATAAATCATAGAAAGTAGTTCCTTCTCCTTCATTCATTCTCCAATAAGACACAAGCCCATTGGTAGAAGGGTCTACCCCACATACATTTGCTTTAATTTCACGAGCAGACAAAGGACGAGTCCAAAGACGCATCTCACTCAAACGACCATAAAACAATTGTGAAGATTGATAACCTCTTGAAGGCATACCGATCTGCACACCATAAAGTGCGTATTCATATGGAGCAACTGTCATTGAGTTATCTTTCTCTCCATTAATGTATAATGTCAAAGTATTGCCGTCATTTACCAAAGCAACAGCATACCAGGTATTTAAAGCAAAGCGAGTATTCGATGACATTTTACCCTGTTTAGTTGTCACATGCAACTGGTTCGGTTCATCCGTTCCTTCACCAAAACGAAGCAGGTTCTGGTCACATTTAAAGCCGCCATCATCAATCGCTCCCCCTTCTACAGACGCTTCACTACCTCCAAATGAACAAACACGGGTAGTACCGGAAGCTCCGGAAGAACGGAATTTAGTGGCGTAAATCTTCACTTCCCATGTATAAGTAGGCAAGGAAGGAATAGGATCCGGAAGCAAAAATTGATAAGCCATAGAAGCCTGTCCTACATACGGAGCATGGAAACGCAATGTTCGAGATACTTTCAGGAAAATAGTACGCCCTGCTTCTATAATATCCAAATCTCCCGTCGCACTTTTTATGGTAACCGGTATCAAATAAACACGTCCCGGAACAAATTCCGAATCATCGGCAATTGAAAGAGAGGCAGCAGAAGAAATTGCCTGTCCTGCTGAAATAGTAACCTCCGGATTTTCAAATGTATATGATTTATCCGGAATGGGATAATAATTGGTTCCCATTTCCTGATTATAAGTATCAACCAGACTTGCATCAACAGCCAGATTCACCTGAATATCCGATTCAACGCGAGAAGTTGAAGTCACAGAAACAGCATACGCAGATGGAAATCCATCAATGGCGAACTTTACCAATCTATCCGAAGATGTTCCGGTCATTAACAACCCGTCACCTTTTTGAGCGGCTTCCTGGCATCCCTGCAGCATAAAAGAAGCTATTCCTATCAAAGCAGCTCCCCATATCTTTTTTATATTATTCAATGTTTTCATACCTTGCATACAAATTTAAAATTCATCCATTTTCTTCTTCCGTTTCTTGTTTAGTAGACTGTTGTACAGGCTTTCCGGCAGGATTTTGTTCCTGAATACCACGCCGAAGGCTATAATAAGGAATAGCGGCTTTCTCTTTATCACCTATAGCCTGATTAGCAGGACGAGTGGTATTGTATTCATATTCAAAATAATATCCACCGAATCCGCCTTTTCGTCCTTGTGTAGGATTCCAGCGTGCCATACCTATTACAGAATAGATTGGATTGCCCCATGAATCTACTTTATTTCCATCGGCTTCCGTAAATTCGACTCCACCATTTTGCCAGTACCATCCCATTTGTTCCGTAGCAACGAATTTTTCAGGAGGACACCAGCTGCTAAGCTGGTCAAATTTAGATTGCAAACTTTGAGCACTACCGGTGGTGTAACATTGTCGTACAAAATAATCGACATAAGGTTCTGTTTCCTTAGGAGGCAGCTGATTATAGAAGTCAACAATTAATAATTTGCCTGTACCCGATTGAGGACCGAAATAATTTCCCAATACCTTTATAAACTTTGTAAAGTTATCATTTTGCAACCAGTCGCCTTCCGGTTCGTAGTCCAAGTCCAAACCATCCAGATCATTACGCAACACACATCTCGCAAGATGCAAAGCATAAGCCTCGATACCTGCGTCGGTTTTAGGAAACTCCGTACTTCCAATACGGCAAATCGTACACATCACAACGCGAGTCCCCTTTACTGTACGGATATAATTCATTTCCTCATAAGCAGTCGGCAAATAACGCTCGTTATAATAACTCGTTTCTACATAAGCCGGATTGTTGGAAGGAATACCTGACCACAGACTGACAATGTCCAGACTATCCGGCAGACCAGTGAAATGAAGCCCCTGCGAAGGAGATGCTTCTGAAGTATAACCGGCATACCAGCCGAAACAAATAGCATGATCTGTTTTCTTATATTCACGCAGGTTCTGATAATATTCTTCATTATAAGTATTAGCTGCCTGTATAACTTCAGGTTCAATATCCGTATCACAACCACTCACAACAAATGTCAAGAGACAGGTGAACAAAAAATATACATAATTTCTTTTCATATTCTGCATTATTTAAGTAACCAATTATTTATTAGGCACATCCCACCACAATCTGACACCCGGGTTATCTACGCCACCTAAAAGTGTGATGCCTTTATCCAACTCTGTTCTATTCGTATTATATTCCGATTCCGGATAAGGTAATCTGCGGATTTGTATATTTGTGTCTACAGAACCTCCGGAACTTTCGTTCACAACAACCGGAAATACTTTCGGGTAACCGGTACGGCGGAACTCTGTCCATGCCTCTTGTCCCACCGGATAAAGAGCAATGTACTTTTGAGTAATGATTTGTTCCAGATTTGTTTTAAAATCTCCCGATTCATCCCAAGCGATAGAAACAGTCCCCAAAGCATCCATGGAATGAGATGATGTCACCGGATCCTCATAATTGGCAGGCACATATCCACCCGCCGCAGTTCTTGTCAGATACGCGTCAGCTCCTGATACACCATGTTCATCAAAAGACATTCTTATTCCATCTTCATAATACTTTTTAGCATCGGCATTCGTTCCCCAACGCAAAGCATATTCCGCCAACAAGAAATATGATTCAGATGAACGCATCCACACTACATTGGAAGTAGCGGTTGCCTGTGGTTCGGCAAAGATTCCTGTTATATATTTATCCTTACTTACGTCCTTTGACATTCCGGCTCTTATACCCCGATATTTTCCACCCGTACCTGCCTCGAAGTAAGCAGAAAGTCGTGGATCCTGATAACCATTCATGTATGAATCCAGCGTCGCTCCCATACAAATATCATCCCATCCTTTCAGAATATACAGAGGACTTTCATAAGTCGCTATCGGAGTAATATGCTGAAGTTCTGCTAAATCAGACTTCACATTCATCAATCCATAACTATTGCCAATAGCCAGTTGGGCTTCACTTTTTGCCTTTGTTTCATCCACATAGGCAAGATGCAATGCAAGACGCAAACGAAGTGAATTGGCAAACTTTATCCAAGATGTAACATCACCGTTGAACACACAATCCCATGATGACAAAACTTTACTTCCGGATGCAGCATAACTATCCAAGTTATTGATAGCTCCATCCAATTCTTCAAAGAATCTGTAATAAACATCCTTTTGCGAATCATAAGGCACTTCTTTTGAAACTCCAAAATTCAAATAAGGAATAGGCCCATAGGTATCTGTCACACGGTGCATTGCCGCTACTTTCAGAATCTGCGCCATAGAAAACCGGGGATCTTCGTCATTGTTAATCGCTTTTCTTATTTCACGCCAGGCATTCATAGTCGTCAGGTAATTGGTAGTGAACATATCACCATACCAACTTCTTTTATCCCAATTGTAACGACCGGCAGAATTGATACTGGGAGCAGGAAAACCAAAATAGCCGACATAACCATCTCCACCCATCACTTCCACAGTCTGATATCTGTCCGAACCGATATTAAGTCCCGGTTGTGCTACCACCAGTACGTTCTGCTCCATCTGTAAAAGAAGAGAACCAGTTCTCACATTATCCCAATCCGTCATCTCATCGGTTGCTTCATTAGGATTGGTATTGTACTCCAGAAAATTCTTCGTACAACCTACATTTATCATGATTACTCCAAGGAGTAAGTAGTAGTTCCTTACTTTAAAAAACTTACGTATGTTCATCATTATTTTTTTTAAAGGTTATCCAATTAGAAAGAAATCTTTGCAGAAAATCCCATCGATCTCAAACTCGGTTGCATGAAATAGTCCATACCCTGGTTATAAGTACCTGTACTTGCAGTAGATTCCGGGTCAAATGGAGCCTTACAATACAGCATCCATAAATTACGTCCTACAAAGGACACATTCAATCCAGAAATCCATTTACACCATTTATTGATCGGAATATCATATCCCAATGTCAATTCTCCCAAACGAACATTCGTCATACTATATACATACATAGAACCTACATAACCTGTACCATTAGCTCCGATAGTCTGATACCATGTCTGGGCATCAATCATCTGACCGTTTACTTTCACGCCACCATTATCCCGCGCTTCTGCCGATGTTTTAGACACTCCATAATAGTCCATTACAGCTTGAGTGGCAGAAACTCCGATACCACCTACACGGGCATTCAACATAAATCCGAGACTGATTCCTTTCCAATTAAATTCATTTCTCCAGCTAAGAGTATATTTCGGATTGGTATTACCAGCATAGACATAATTATTCTTATCTGTTTCCAATGTACCCGTCATTGAATTCATCCAGATATATCCATGCTCATCAGTTCTCATTGTATTCACATATACATCTCCCATAGAGCCCCCTACTGTTAGCCGTTGTTTGGCACCGCCTAATGAATAAACATCCATTTCGTCCAGATGTACTGTCACTCCCAACTCTTCATTTGTATATTCAGGGAGTAATTGGTCAATGCGGTTTCTGTTGAGCGACCATAGTAAAGTTGTTTTCCAATCTACAGGCCCTATATTCTGTTTAAAGCCAAGAGCTAACTCAATACCTTTATTCGTTACTTTACCTGCATTTACATATAATTTAGAATATCCGGTTGTTGTAGAAATTTCCGGACTGAAGAGCTGATTCTCCGTATATGTCTTATAAGCTGTCACGTCCAGTGTCAGTTTATTATCAAACAGACCTAAATTAAATCCTCCTTCCCATGAATGAGTTCTCTCCGGTTTAAGGTCTTTTATCGGGAAATAAGAAGTGGTATTCAATCCTCCCAACACTGCGTACGTAGTGATAGCTCTGAATCTTTCCGGTGCATTACCCACCTCACTATATGAAAGGCGAACCTTTGCATAAGAAAGAATGTTAGATTTCATTGTAAACATATTAGTCAGAATTGCTGAAGCACCGATAGAAGGATATAATATGGAAGAATGGTTTGTTCCTGCCAAAGCAGATATCCAGTCATTACGTAACGAACCATCTACATAAACCATGCCCTTATATCCTAATGAGAATGTTCCGAATAAAGAATTGGTACGGTCGTGATAGTTCGTATTTTTATAGGTTAATTTACCGGAAACATTCGCATTGTTAGAAGTAAACAGATTAGGAATGGTCAGTAATCCTCCTCCAAAATTAAGCTCCTTATAATCCAAATCCAATAAACTGGCACCTAAAGATGCTGTCAGATTCCATGTGTCGTGATAGAAATATTTATTGATATTCAACATGGCATCCGCATATATCTGACTGGTATTCTTGTTCGATTGCACGTATGCTCCTTTATCCGAGTTTTCAGCAATCACATTCAAAGTGGAAGCATACATTTTCTTTTCCGAGTTGATAGTTTCCTTATCCAGTTTCACGCGTCCGGAAACATTCAACCAATCTGTTATCGTATATTTTAGTGAACCGCTTGCCAGAAAACGGTCTTTCTTGTTGGTATACATATTCCGGTTCGTAATCCAGTAAGGATTCTGCATGGATAATCCATTTTCTTTCAATGGCCAAAACTGTGTTTTTATGTTACGGTCTACATCATATCGTTCATAATACTGATATTTCGAGAAATCATCACCGCGCGGAAATAAATAAACGGGAACCAATGGATTGGCATACTCTCCTTGCGACAACATATTCTGTTCCTTTACATTAGAATACATAAAACTTAAATCCATCGTCAGTTTATCATTCAGCATAGAGGTCGTGTTACGAACAGAGAAATTATATCTGTCCAAGTCATTATTCTGAATGATACCCCGGGCATTCACAGCACCTACGGATACATAGGTTTGATTTTTTTGTGTCCCTGTAGTCAGACTTACAGTGTTTGCTACATTGTAACCTGTCTGGAAAAAATCTTTAACTTCATAATCGGTAGGAGATGACAATTTAGATGCCCAACTATACCACTCTCCAGTTTCCGAACCATACGTATTCTGGAATTCCGGCAATCGGAATGGTGAATAGAAGGTTGAATTATTACTGTAAGTCAATCTGGTTTTATCTACAGCCCCTTTCTTCGTTGTGATAAGTACCACACCATTGGCAGCAGCCGAACCGTATAGTGCAGCGGCGGCCGATCCGCTAAGTACTGAAATTGATTCTATATCATCAGCGTTGAAGTTAGCCAATCCGTCACCGGATTGTCCGGCACCTGTATACTGATCGTCAGGTTGTTCACCTGATATATTAGCCAAAGGAACTCCATCTACTACATATAGAGCGTTGTTATTACCGGATATAGACTTCGTACCACGCATTACCACACGGGCACCACCTCCAATACCGGATGAACTTGCATTAATATTCACACCCGCCACCTTACCGGCAAGACTGCTCATCACATTCATATCTTTCGCCTTTGCCACTTCGTCCCCGCCAATCTGCTGCACATTGTATGTCAAAGACTTAGTTTCTCGTTTAATGCCCAAAGCCGTTACAACAACCTCATTCAAGACTTTGGTATCTTCCGTCATCACAATGGAAAGCGATTTATTATCTGCAACCTTCACCTCTTGAGAAGCATATCCAATATAAGAGATCTCCAATACCGCTCCCTTTTTAGCTTGAATCTGAAAGTTTCCGTCGAAGTCTGTAATAGCACCGGTAGTTGTTCCTTTTACTTTCACATTCACTCCGATCAAAGGTTCTCCTTTTGTATCTTTCACTGTACCTTTTACCTGGATAGTCGGATCTTGCTCTGTTACATTCAATTTATTGGTAGACAAGATAATCTGCTTATCAACCACTGTATAAGTAATGTTGGTTCCTTTAAACACCTCATCAAGAATATCCAGTATCTTACCTGAATTGTTTCTCACAGAAACAATACGGTTCTTCTGAATTGTTTTATCATTATAAAGGAAAACATAGTCGGACGTCTCCTCTATTTTATTCAGTACCTGTTCTACAGATACATTGTTCATTGAAATGGCAACCCGCGTTCGCTGGGCATAACCATCTTCGGCAGAAAGTTGTAATACTACTGCGAAAAGTAGTGCTAGACTAATCCTCATAACTAAAGGAAGTTTTAGATTTAAAGCATATTTAGGACATAATGCTGTAAATGAATGATTTTTTTTCATACATTTGTGGCTAACTAAAGTTTATTACTAAATGAACTATGGTTTGATTCCGGCTAGTGTTTGCGAGACCTTGTACCGTGAATCTGGAAAATTCGGAGGAAGACAGCTGTTGGTAGCAGCTTTCTTCCTTTTTTCTTTTATTCTCTTGTGTTATTCCATGGGCTTTTATTTTAAGGGTTACTACTCTAATATAAATCTACTCTAATTTTAGTCTTTGATAATGTATCATCTGCCTGTTGTTGCGGTTCTTCAATTTTCCATTTTAAATCGGCAGACCTGGCCAGATAATCCAATATCTGCGACAGAGTTTCAGTCCGGAAAGTAGCCCGGTACTTATATTCTTTTCCAGACCTATTGTTAAACTGAATTTCTACATTGAAATGTCGTTCCAGACGCTTCAGGATTTCTTCCAATGAAGCATTTCTGAAAATTAGTTTTCCATCTTTCCAAGCTATCTTTCCATAGACATCCACTTTATTTTTTTTCGACTTTTGACTCTGTTTGTCGTAAAGCAACTGTTCTCCAGGAGCCAATACAATTGTCTCCTGATCGGGGGTTATCACATTTACCTTACCCTTTTCCAATACTGTTTCTATATAATTATCATCCTCATAAGCAGCTACATTAAATTTGGTACCATAAACATATACGCTCAAGCCATTCGGAGTATTTACATAGAAAGGACGATCTTTGTCTGCCTGCACTTCGAAATATGCTTCACCCTTCAACTCTACCAACCGGTTGTCTTTCTTGAAAGTGGTAGGATAACGCAATGTACTACCCGCATTCAACCATACTACAGAATGATCTGGAAGTTCATAACGTATGACAGAACCGGTAGCGGTTACCACCTCTGCATATTTTTCGTCGGTTTCTGTTCCACTAAAATATAAATATCCCAAAACCAGAGAAGAGAGAAATAAAGGTATAGTCAGAAATGCCGCATAACGCATCAGTTGATTATACATGTTCTTTCTTCTATTAGTTTTTAGTTTGGCTTGTGCTTGATAATAGGCACCCAATACATCAATGGATTCCATTTCTTTAATATCATCTCCCAATGCTTGTGCTTTACGGAGCAATGATTCCGGACTCATATTTTCCATATTTTCTTTCAAAATCTTATCTTTTAATTGTAATTACACTTATAATACAACTGAAGTAATTGGAAAAGGACAGCAAAAACAAACTTTTTTTTATTTTATTTTTCGAGCCATGCCAAATTGAAGCGGTAATGCAATCGGCTACTAAGGATATGAACCACATTATCAGGAGTTTGTGTTCCTGCAAGATAGCCACGTGGTTCAGCATGATTTTCATCCATTTCGAAATATCCCGTCCATGCTCCACCGTTTAAAAAGCGATATTCACCGTCCGTCAGTAGTTTTCTTACCGGCCATGTTTTTCCCTCATCGTAGGAAAGAGCCGCATACATGCCATATCCTTTCTTCACATTTCCATTTTTATCTTTAAATTCCAGACCACGTTCTTCCAAAGGCGTACGTTGCGGATGGTCTGTAAAAGAAACCAATAATAAAGGGCCTTCATTCAGTCTCATTAAAACAAGACGCTGGCCTCCGTCAATAGGAGGGAGTTCGCTTGCTACATATTTCCAGGTCTTTCCCATATCATCTGATATGCTCATTGGCATTCGGAGTTTTCCTTCTTTATTCCGTATGCTATTACCACGCCCCATAGCCATCAAACTTCCGTTCTCTAATTGTACAATCCCCGCATGGATACCTGCGATTGTACTTCCCGTTCCTTCTTCTTTGAAGTCTGGCAAAGGAGCGCCATCCCAAGGATCGCACCATGTTTTTCCTCCATCTTTACTGATTTGAACAGCTGCCCCGTCATGACTGCCGGGACCCGCATCACAGGCTTGAACCAGCCATCCCTCACGTGTGCAAATCGTACCAGCTATTACCTGATGACGTTTGGTATGTTCGGGAGCTATCAGTTTAGGAGTGCTCCATGAAGCACCGTTATCTGTGCTGGTACGTAGTACCATTGCGAGATTCTGCCAGTCACCCGATGCTTCCACTCCATTGATATGATACAATTTTCCTTTTCCATCATTGAGCAAAGCGCTTCCTGTCATATTCCGATCCGGAACTTTAAAGAATAAAGAAGCCACATCCCAATCAGTATGCCCGGCACGCAAGCGGGAACCGAGTACTACCATCCCTCTCCCATTCTCTTCATTTGCAGAAAACCATATTGCCAGCAAATCTCCATTATCACACCACGTAACTGCAGGCTGATGATTATGCAGATAAAATGGGGTATTCGAATCACATGCCGGACGTACCACAAATGGTATCGGAGGCAGAAACATCGGTGTGATAGCAGATATTTTTTTCCATTTTATAGATGTATTTTTTACAGATTCCTGATTGAACGGGACAGGGGCAGATGTTCCCGATACATTCAAACGAGTATCTGCTTCCACAATTCTAAATCCGGTTTGGGAATGTTTATCTTCCGGGAGCATAGCCAGTCGATTGGCACTTCGCAAGTATTTCTCCGGGGTGTGATGACTCCCTCCTCGAGTGACCCGAAACTCTCCGGTCAACGGTCCTGCCGGGTCTTTCTGCTTTTCTGCGGAATAAGGAGCATACCAATCCAAGCACCATTCTTCCACATTTCCATGCATATCATAAAGCCCGAATGTATTAGGAGGAGTCTGGGCTACTTTTAAAGATACCGGATCAAAGTCACGAACCACTTTTTGATTCCGATGATAAACTGCAGGTAACCCGTCTCCTGTAGAAAATAGTGTGTATGTGCCTGCCCGACAAGCATATTCCCATTCCGCTTCTGTTGGCAAACGATAGTTTTTGCCTTCTTTCCGGCTAAGCCATTCACAAAAGGCAACAGCATCGGAATAACTCACATTGACGACTGCTTCATCATCTTCCAGCGAAACACCGTTTTTTCCTCGTAATGCCCGATGTTCCGGACGGAATGATTCATATTGCGCATTCGTTATTTCAGTGATTCCCATACGAAACGGGCGAGAGATTATTACCTGATGGATAGGAGCCTCATCAAAATCTTCGCCTAATCCGTCACTTCCCATATAAAAACTTCCGGCAGGTATTTCAGCCATCGGAATAAAAGACTTGGAAACTCCTTGAGAATGTATTGGCAAACAAAAGGTTATAGCCAATAAAAAAAACTTGTTTTTCATATTTTAATCCCGTTTATATATAATACAATCAACCTATATACAAAAGGACAGCCTCATCTGATTATTTTCTATTCATTAGTGTTGAAAGCAAAAAAAAGAATCGAAAATTAGGCTTTGATAATTATCTTATTATATATTTGCAACGAAATGAAAAACTACAGAACCTCAAAATAATGAAAATATCTTTTTCTAAACAGACTAAAGAACGGGCTTTCAAACAACTTTATGAGGAGTATTATGCCCCATTTTGTTTGTATGCAAAAAGGTTTGTTGATGATAAAGAAACACGTGAAGACATCGTTTCGGATGTATTCACCTCATTATGGGATAAACTGGATACTGATTCTTTTGATCTTCAATCGAACACCGCATTAGCTTACATCAAAATGTGCGTAAAAAATAGCTGCCTGAATTTCCTGAAACATCAGGAATATGAATGGAGCTATGCGGAAAATATACAGAAGAAAGCTCCTGTCTATGAAACAGAACCGGATAGTATATATACTCTTGATGAGCTATACAGAATGTTGTATGAGACATTAAACAAACTTCCCGAAAACTATCGAACGGTCTTTATTAAAAGTTTCTTTGAAGGCAAAACTCATACAGAGATTGCAGAAGAGATGAATCTTAGCGTGAAGTCTATCAATCGATATAAACAAAAAACGATGGAACTTTTACGTAATGAATTAAAGGAGTATATGCCACTATTACTCTTGTTATTTCTTCGTGCATAATCTACATCCTCATGTTCTCTTCCTGGTATATGCCTTTCTTTTGAAAAACAGTCGTACTCTATATATGTATTAGTCCTGTTGTTTATATCACTCTGCTTAATAGTTAGCAGGGGCTTACTTGTGTGGACAGATAAGCTATCAGTTGTGAACAAATCCGTTTACGGTTGTAAACAGATTTGTTCACATGGGTGAGCCCTTGTAAAACATTAGAGCTTAACAAAAGAATACCTAAGTATCAATGTATGATATATAGGGAAATATAGTATAAATTAGCTGGGAACAAGACGAGCCAGGGTGAGGGTAACTTTTTACCCTCACCCTGGCCTCACCTCTACCCTCACACTTGAAACACCGATGAATAAAGGGATTGAATCAAGGTGTGAGGGTGTGAGGGTAAAACGTCATCAACATTTGTTTGGCTAAGATGCGACACTCTGCCCGGTTTATTTTTCCGTTCTCTGTTTGCGGAATGGATTCTATTGTCAATATATGCTTGGGACGATAATAAGGTTCCAGTATTTCATGTAGTTTATTTCCGATTTCTTCTGTGTCGGGCTGATCTGCCAATAATAAAGTGACAGCCTGCCCTAAGCGCTGATCCGGAACTGAAGTAATGACAAAGGACACAGGAATAAACGGGCGGAGCAACTTCTCCATCTCCTCTGCTTGAATCTTAATTCCTCCACTGTTAATCACATTGTCTTTCCGGCCTAGAATCATAAAACTTCCATCGGGATAGATACGTGCAATGTCATTGGTTTGCAATGTTTCGTCACATACCAAAGGGGCATCAATGATTAATGTATTCTCTGCGGATAAAGACAATTTTACTGAAGGAAATGGATAATAATGTTCTGAAGCCGATGCTCCGTTCAGACGACGAAGGGCAATATGCGACAAAGTTTCAGTCATGCCATAAGTGGAGTAAACGGCAGTCGGAAGATGGTTTATCTCCGTTTCCAGAGCCTCATCAACGGCTCCGCCTCCTATAATCAGAATATCCGTTTGTTTTAATCGCTCTTTTTCTTCGGGAACCTGCAACGTGTTATAAACTTGCAATGGGACCATTGCCGCAAATCTCAAAGGTTCTTTCATATCCGCCAACGGATGACCGGAAGCAGGACGAACAATCAGGTTCAAACCTGCAACCAATGAACGTACGACCACCATCATCGCACCAATATAACGAAGATTCATGCATAATAATGCCGACTCACCTTTCTTCAAATTCAGAAATTCACAAGTCAGACGCGCACTTTGCATCATTTGATCCTTGCGTACCATCAGTTCTTTAGGTATACCCGTGGAGCCCGATGTATGAACTGTAATAACAGGAGAATCATTAAACCATTCGTTCAGGAAAAGATATAAATCCCAATAAGCAGAAGAATGAGCTTCTGCTCCTCCTGCTATCAGTTGGCTTATATCTTCAAAAGTGTATTCTTTTCCTTCCAGTAGCAAGCGCTGTTGTTGTCGATCAAATATCATCAGAATATCCTTTAAATACCACTAAATACTATCATTTACAAAACCACAGGCAATCTTTTCTGATTTCAAGAGGCACTTCTATATTGTCAGTAAAGAGCATACCCGTTCCCAATCCTTGTGGCAACGGATTATTGAATGTTGCACACCAATGGGCGATAGCGTTCAAACCAATGTTGGACTCCAAAGCGGAAGTGATCCACCAGCCGATATGTTGCTTTTCCGCTTCCATAATCCATTCATCCCCTCCGCATATTCCTCCGTGGAGAGATGGTTTAATGATGATATATTGCGGACGGATGGTTGCCAGCAGTTTCTTTTTTTCTTCCAGCATGTTGCATCCTATCAGCTCTTCATCCAATGCTATCGGCAACGGAGATTCAGAAGTGAGCCGGGCCATTGCCTCCCATTGTCCGGCACGGATCGGCTGTTCGATAGAATGTAAATCAAATTCTGACAGACGTTTCAGTTTTTCCATTGCATCACCCGGAGAGAAAGCACCGTTTGCATCTACACGCAACTCTATTTCTTTAGAAGAGAAATGGGTACGAATATGACGTAACAACGCCAATTCTTTTTCAAAATCGATAGCACCAATCTTTAGTTTGACACAACGGAATCCGGCTTCCATCTTTTTCTCGATTTGGGATAACATGTGATCAAAATCTCCCATCCAAATCAAACCATTAATTTGAATCCCTACCTCTCCACGAGAAAAAGCCGTATCGGACAAAGCCCAACTCCCTGCAAAGAAATGCCAGATAGCCGTTTCCAAGCCAAATAAGATGGAAGGGTACTGGCATAAAACATCCTTATCCCACATTCCTTGTTCTTTCTCTACTTGCCGACAAAATCTTTTTAATATATCTTCATAATCAGGAAGATCGTCACAACTTAAAGCGGGCAAAGGTGCACACTCCCCTATTCCTACTCTGCCAGGGAAGTCAGGCGAGGTAAAATGAAGATACCAAACTTTACGCGTAGTATATGTTCCTCTGGAAGTCCCGGCAGGTTGCTTGAAATGGAGCAATCGGGGAATAATTTCTATTTTACAATTCATCGTGAATAATTTTTCAATTCACCACAGAATAACACAGAGCCTCACGAAGTTTTAATAAGTTATATCTCTTGCAGTTCTCCTACCATTCTCTCCTCCACAGTCTTGCTTTGCAGAAAATCGGGCTTAAACGCAGGAAAAGCAAACTCTGTGGTACTCTGTGGCAAAGCCGATTTTAAGGGAATTTCGGATATTGTTTGAAGTTCGGTTTACGTTTCTCCAGAAACGCATTCTTGCCTTCCTGTGCTTCATCAGTCAGGTAATAGAGTAACGTTGCGTCACCTGCCAATTCCTGAATACCTGCCTGACCATCCAGTTCGGCATTCAATCCCGCTTTAATCATGCGCAAAGCCAACGGACTAAGCAACATCATTTCTTCCGCCCACTGCACGTATTCATCTTCCAGTTGTTCCAAAGGTACTACCTTATTCACCAATCCCATATCCAATGCTTCCTGTGCATTATACTTCCGGCAAAGGAACCAAATTTCACGTGCTTTCTTCTGCCCTACCACGCGTGCCAGATAAGATGCACCGAATCCGGCATCAAAGCTACCCACGCGAGGACCTGTCTGACCGAAAATGGCATTTTCCGAAGCAATGGATAAATCACATACTACATGGAGCACATGTCCGCCACCAATGGCAAAGCCGTTCACGGCAGCAATCACAGGTTTCGGAATACTACGAATTTGCTTTTGTACATCCAATACGCTCAAACGAGGCACACCGTCTTTCCCGATATATCCGCCACGTCCTTTCACATTCTGGTCGCCTCCCGAACAGAATGCCTTATCACCGGCTCCGGTAATTACAATCACATCAATATCCGCTTCTTCACGGCAAATGCGCAATGCATCACTCATTTCGGCAGTAGTAGTCGGGGTAAATGCATTCCGATAACGTTCACGGTTGATTGTGATACGGGCAATTCCATTATAATAATCAAAAAGAATATCGTCGTATTCTCTGATGGTTGTCCACTCTCTTTGTGTTGACATAATCTATTTTTGTTTTAATTGATGATAATAATTCTTCAACATACGCGCGTCCTTGTTTTTGTTGGTAAACACCTCCAAGAGCACAGGCTGTTCCATAGCTTCCGGTTGAGTGAAAGTTTTCATCGCTTCAGCCAGTTCTTCGTCATTTTGCGCTTGCAGATAGAGAAATCCACGTTCCTCTGCCCAACCTTTGGCCGATGTTTTATGGACTGCCGCAATAAATTTATGTGAGGTACCCGACATATCCAATCCCGGCAAGGTATGGAAAATCTCTCCTCCTCCATTATTTAGTAGAAGGATACGCAGATTGGAGCGAACATTGACATTCCACAATGCATTCATATCATAGAAAAAGCTCAAATCTCCGATAGCTATAAAGTTCAGTTTATCGGAAGCTGCCGCATAACCGACAGCCGTAGACAGCGAGCCTTCAATGCCGTTTGTTCCCCGGTTGCAACAAACTTCAATCGTAGAAGGAATGGAGTATAACTGCGCATAGCGCACCACCGAACTGTTTGCCAGATGCAACGCACATGACTCCGGCAAGGCTTTCAATAACGTACCGACGGCAGACATTTCCGAATAAGCAAACTCCGGTTCGGGAATGATCTTGCAATAGTTTTCCCACACACGGGGATATTCAGGAGTCCGATTGTCCAGCAAACTGGCTATCTTCTCCAGAAACTCGAACGGGTCCATTTCGATCACCGTAGTTAATGAGCCGTACAAATCGATCACCTCACCGTCCGGCGATACGTGCCAATGTTCTTTAGGCGGATGCTGACGAAGAAACTTCTTCAATCGTTTGGAAACGACATGTCCTCCATAAGTAATCAGCAATTCGGGAACCATCTGGTCTATCTTCTCTTCGGGCATGGCATAAAGTGCCGCATCGAAATTCTTTACCGGAATACCGGGAACTGTCTGATTGCCGATATGTTCCGTCAACCAGGCAAAATGTTTATATAATAACTTGATATATCTTTTTTCAAACAGATAAATAAGGTTCATCTGACCGATGATAATCATGCGCTTCTGATATTTATTCATCCGGTCGACCAGATCATTATAATCACGGTCATAGACGTTCAATCCCTGATAACGGGTTATCACACGTACTTCCGGGAGTGCATCTACCGTGAATTGAAACAGCGGTTCGGAAATAGGAACATTGATATGCACCGGGCCTTTTCCATGATGATTCGTCTCCAGCAAGGCTTCATTCACCAGGCGATTACAATACCATTCATCTTCTTCCGTATGAATCTCCGGAAGATTGACCGACTTCTTTACCAGCGTTTGAAACACACCCGGTTGCGGCACTGTCTGTCCATCCATCTGTCCGATCCAGGCAGCGGGACGGTCTGCTGAAATGACAACTAAAGGAACATTCTGATAAAATGCTTCGGCTACAGCCGGATGAAGATTTAATAATGCAGTACCGGAAGTGCAGCACACAGCAGCAGGCTTACCACCATTCAACGCAAGACCAATGGCAAAATAGCCGGCACTCCGTTCATCCGTCACCGGATAGCAGGTAAAATTCGGATGGTTAGACAGAGTATGTACTATGGGCGTATTCCGACTACCCGGACACAACACAACCTTAGTAATCCCATGCGCCTCGAGCAACGCAACCAACTGGAGTATGTTCTTCTTGTCTGTATACATGATGATAATTATTAGTAGTTTATGATTTTAAAGGAGGCGTTGCAATCAGCCGTTTGATGGTTTGCAACTTCTTTTCCGTTTCCAGCCATTCGTCATTCAATTCCGAAGAAGCCAGTAGTCCACCGCCGGCATAAAGAGTCAGTTGTTCATCTTCAATATGCATACAGCGCAGATTCACATAGATGTCAGTTCGCCCTTCCGGGTCCAGCCAACCGATAAAACCGGAATAATAACGGCGGTCGTAGCCTTCGTTCTGCAATATAAACCGATAGGCTTCTTCTTTCGGTAAACCGCATACAGCAGGCGTTGGATGCAACACTTTCAAGAGATCTCCCAAACCTTTGTTATCTTTCAAAGAAAACCGGAAATCTGTTTTCAAATGTGACAAAGCACCTGCATAAGCCGGATAAGGCCCGTTCTCCGTAGAATGAATGCCCAACGATAGGAGTTGGCGACGAATATAAGAAGCGACATAATCCTGCTCTTTCCGGTTCTTTTCATCCCACACTTGCGGCAGTCTGCCATCTTGTAAAGGCTGCGTTCCGGCTAACGCAACCGTATGCCATTCGTCTTTTTCACCTGATAAAATGATTTCAGGAGTGCTTCCCAACCAGATTCCTGTCTGCGGAGTGTAGCACAAGTATATATATGAATGAATATAACGCCTGCACGCTGCACGAAATATAGATAAAGGGGAAAAACCGGATACTTTATCAATAGTAAGATGACGTGAAAGTACTAATTTATCAAAAGTATTATCACGCAAAGCATTTATAAAGGTATGAAAGCAGGAGGCATATTCCTCCGTAGAAGAAGTCAGGAACGATTCTTGTCCTTGCATCCGCAAAGCGACTTCCCGTTCTTCTGCCGTATCATTGTCAATCGGCAAAGGTTGTCCCCACTGATCGGGTTGAATCAATACGACAGGACACGTCTCACTCACCTGAAACGGAGCGATAACAAATCCTCTCTGTCCATTCAGTTCTTTCAGGTCGTATATCAGACATACCGCTCCTTCCGCCTGTGTCAACAGACGGGGAACTTTCTCCCCGGGAATACGGTAAACAGCAAACGGCTGCTTCCGCTGAATAAATGCATCAATAGTTGTCAAATTACTTATTTCTTCGTCGGTCATCTCTTTTTCATCACACTGTTGACTACCCGTATGGAAGACACCAGTTTGTTTGTTGAAGTAAACACGTCTACATTCCATACGTGGGAGGAACGTCCTTTATGTACAACGGTTCCTACTGCACGCACGGTATCTCCCTCATGTGCAGAAGATATATGGTTTCCGCTGACCTGCATTCCTACTACAATCTCGTCCGGCTGGCAAAGAATCATCGAACCGAGTCCGGCAACTGTTTCTGCCAGTGCAAGAGTAGCCCCCCCATGCAAAATGCCAAAAGGCTGACGGGTACGATGGTCTACCGGCATTGTTGCTTCTACACGATCTTCGTCGGCGTATGTATATTGAATTCCCAAGTTTCCCATTAATGCGTGGCGTGCCTGCGCATTCAGTTGGTCAAGGGGAATTTCGGCTGCACGCACTTCGGATATGATAGCCTTCTCCACTGCAACGGCCACTCCGTCTTCCTCATTCGAAGCAGTCACATAATCGGCACAGGCTTTCACCGAGTCTTGTGAATGTCCCATAGCTATACCCAGCCCCGCCAATTGAATCATTGTTACGTCACACACACCGTCGCCCACAGCAATCACTTCCTCACGCTTCATACCTAGCACCTCCAGCAAAGCACCCAAAGAATTGGCTTTGTCGATGGCGCAGGGAACTACTTCCAGAAAATAGGGCTCCGAACGGAATACGTCCAACGCCCCATTCAGTCGTCTCTTCCAGTGATCTTCCAAACCAAGCAATGCTTCTTCGTCATCGCTCACCAGCATACACTTACAAGGAGCAAAATCAACGGCAGCAGAAAATTCTTCTTCTTTGATTATTTGCAGGTCATTCAACCGGGCTTCATTTTGGATATGTTCATTTTCAGGAGAATCCGTTATGATCGTATCATCATGATAAGTGAATAAGGCAAAACCGTTTTTACGGGCTTTCTTTTCCAGATACGGCAACATTTCGGGATTAATCCGACGTTCAAACAGAATTTCCCCGTTTTGTGCGTTGATAATCTGACAGCCATTATAGGAAAGGATAAAACCTCCATAGTTTCCAAGTTCGAGCATCTTGGCCAGCGGCATCAGGCCATAAGTCGGTCTGCCGGATGCCAGCACAATACGCACTCCCATTTGCTGAACCTTCAACAGGGCAGCCAATGTACGCTTACTAATTTCTTTCGCATCATTGAGGAGTGTTCCGTCTACATCAAGAACCAATAATTTATACTTCATGATTACACGATTTTGATTTAGATTACAAAGGTAGGAAATTGAGTGAACGACAGAAAGCGTAAACAGATAAAATTACTTTAATTTCACTCTCTCAAACGCATTTCCAGATAATCGCGAAGAATTCGGGCGTGATTATACACCGGTTCTTTTGAAGCATAAAGTAGTGTTATCACCGGATGTGGTTTAATAAGAGTCAGAAAATCAGCCATTGATGGAGAAGCATCCAGCTCTTTTTGATACTGCGTGACAAAATCTCCCCAATGTCCGGGAATATCTTCATGAAACCATTTACGTAATGTAGGGGATGGTGTTATGTCTTTTGCCCAATAATCGTATTTCAACCATTCTTTCTTCATTCCGCGTGGCCATAATTTATCTACCAACACCCGGTATCCATCTGTTTCTGAAAAATCTTCGTAAACCCTCTTTATCCTTACCTGTATCATTTCCATTAATATTTAGTTATCAATAGATAAACCGGGAAAAACGAAAATTGTTTAGTAGAACTATTTAATTCCTCAATGTGTCCTGCGCTTTTTTAAATTCATAAGGAGTCATTCCCGTCTTTTTCTTAAAAAGGTTATATAATATCGGGGCACTATTAAATCCGGATTCATCAGCGATGGCACGTATGGTATAGTTAGGATATTTTTTCATTAGCTTGATCGCATAATTAATACGCAGTCCGTTGATGTACCCATTGAAATTAGTTCCGGTGCATTCTCTTATCATCCGGGCAAAGCGTGCATTATTCAGATGTACAATCTGCGCCAAATCTTCTCTTGAGAGCTCTGGAGAAAGATATAGCTGTTTTTGAACGACTGTATGATTTAATTCCTGGAATATTTTCTTGTTCTCTTCTTCTTCCCCACTTTCTTTGTCTGTTTCGTCCAAAAGTTCATCCTGTTCTTCAGGAGAAATCAATTCCGGTTCCAATTCTGATGAAACCTCCTGTTCCTCGTACACTTCCAATAACTGATTACCATCTTTTTTATTGGCAAATTTCTCGTTTATCAGTTTGGCAAGCATCCTGTTTTTATACTCGATTATATGGTTGAAACGCCACAAACGCCAAAGTATAAACAGGGTCAGCACTACAATACACGCCAAAAAGCAGAGTGAAACATTCCTTATTTTTAGCTGTGAGGCTTGCTCGGCGATGTATTCTTCTTTTTCGGAAGCACCGTACATCGCGTTCAATTCTAATGCAGCATTTTTCCTGTCGGTACTGTTAATGCTATCCGTTATTGCAATGATGGTTTCACGTATTTCTGCGGCTTCTTTATAACGATTCAGCCCCAGATATGCCTGGACTTCCTTATTAAGTATAGTCAAATATTGAGCGTTCAAGGTATCCCGCTGTGTTCTCAACAATTCTTTAAAGTCCTTACAGTTGTCTATTACTGTCTCATATTGTTTGGAAAGAATCAAATAAGGAATCGAATACATCTTGCCATCCGGAGTATGAGATTCTTTTATTGCCAGATATTTTTGATAATATCCTTCTGCTTGCGTATATTTCTTTTCTAAATAAGAAATATAGGCCAATTTTGCATATAAATAGCTATATTGACCATCAATGTAGCCTTCGGGAACCTCCGGTACTTTCTCTAATTTTTTAAGAAGTTTTTCACGTTCATAAGCAAGAGCCAAAGCTTCATCAATACGGGAATCTGTCATTAAAAATCCCATCTCTGTTCCATAATAATAGGAAAGCAGCATCATTTCTCTCATATCCTTTGACCCACGCAGTAATTCAATCGTACGACCAAAATAATTATACGCCTCATCTTTCAATGACAGCCTCCAATTATTCTCTCCTATGCAAAAAAGCAATCTAGCTTCCGCCTCTCTGTCCTTCAGTTTTTGAGCCTGCATAATTCCACTAAGAGCATAATGCATGCTCTCATTATATTTACTCATTATGGATGAAAGTTCAGCTAAATAAACCGTCATCTTCAACATGTGCTTAGGTTCTCTTTGAGAGATGGAATCAAGCAAGTACGACTTCCTTGCATACATAAAAGCTAGTTTATTCATATACATATTACGATATGACAAACTGCGCAATTCATTAATCAGACGCAGAGGGAAGGCTTTTCTGGTTTCGGCCTCATCCAACAACTGTAAAGCACGTTTGGGGTTGGAAATATAAATATCTCTGATATATTTTTCTGTATACAAAGAGTCATTATTTATAATTTTATCAGCCCTTGAAAATTGATTGTGTACAAATAGAAGCACAAAAATACATACCCAAAAACGCATAAAACTCTTAATCGTGTTTAATCATTAATTATCCAAAGGTATGTATTTTCCAAAAAATGTGCAGACACAATTTAAATTTGCAAAATAAAAATAAGAAACATTAGCTAAACATATCAGAGACGTAACATGGTTCCAAGTCAGCTATTCTCCTGAATCACAGTCCAACGCTTTGCTCAATCGCCCTTCAAGGCATACACTTAAGTCAGTCGTTACAAACTTGCCATTATAAAAAAGAGTAAATATGGTAGCCGGAGTAGGTGCATTTTGCGCCTGTTCCATACTTTCCAATTCAATTATTCTCAATGGAATGTCTTTGCTCTTAGCAGCACTGACCAAAGAACCGCGAACGTGAAACTCCGTAAACGGGCAGCGATGGGTATAATAAACGACTATTCCATCCTTATCCGGACACTCACCGCTCAACACGCAATCATTAAAAGAAGGATCAGGAGCAGCCGGGTTTAGTTTCAAACTTAAAAGGCTGAATCCGTAAGGGAGTTTTTCTATTGTTTGGAAACCTTGTCGCAACAGCCATTTCGTGTCACTCATAAAATGAAATTTAGAAGTGCCCACCACTGTGACAAGCCCATCTTTCCCCTGCAATTTTGCATCATCAATGGCAGACTGCAATAATGCCTTACCATGTCCGCAACCTTTATATTTACCTGACACCCAGAAACAGTTTATCATCAGATAATTGGGAGCATTCACCGGAACCCATGCTTTTTCAGCAGGACCGTATTCGATAAACACTTTTGCCCGTTCATCAATACGTCTGAACACATAGCCGTTATCGAACTCTTTCTTCAGCCATTCTTTTTTGAGTTCATAACTATCCTTGCATTTCTTATCTGAAAAAGCACAGCATATATGTTCGTTTGCAATATTCTCCTTTGTCAAAGTGATGTAATTGGTTTCCATCATATTCTATTTAATTAATAGGTTAAACAAATAACAGTTCGATATTCACTCATTGTTATGAGTTGGTAGCAAATCGCCAAGCTAATATCCTGCTACTTTTAGTTCCCTGCTGCATTCAAATAACTTTATATTCGGACACATTCACCGATTTTAATTTGGTATATAACTTTTCCAGATTTTTTTCTTTAGAAACCAAACTCGTAAACCATCCGCAGTTCTTCTGATATTTTTGGCTCTCGGAAATCATATTCAATAAGAAACGAACTTCTCCGCCCTCGCACCAAAGTTCATTCGCACTCCCGCCGAAATTTAGCTGCACTTTATTTATCTTCGTACCTTTCAGACTGCTTAATTTGCGTAACGTTCCGTCTTCCGCCTCTTCACGCGAACTATGAAACGGAGGATTGCATATTGTCACATCAAAATACTCATCAGGCATAATAATTCCATCGAAAATCTTCTTACTATCTTTCTGAAGTCGCAAGTCAATCTTATGAGCCAACACAGGGTTGCAAGTCACTATCTTTCGTGCATTTTCTATCGAAACCGGATCAACATCAGTACCAACGAAGGTCCATCCATATTCAGTGTGTCCTATGATCGGATAAATGCAATTTGCACCTACCCCAATATCCAGACATCTACATTTAGACTTCTGTCCATTAGCATCTCCTGCCGGTAAATCCGGTGTTGTTCCGTTCGGCTGGATAAGATCGGCAATATAATGAATGTAATCCGCCCTTCCGGGAATAGGCGGACACAAATATTGCTTCGGTATGTCCCAATACCGGATGCCATAATAAGTTACCAATAATGCTTTGTTCAAAGCCTTCACCGCTTGCGGATTAAAAAAGTTTATAGTTTGTATTCCGAGGGGATTGAGCGATACGAATCTCTTTAATGGAGGATAATTTTCCATCAACAATGGAAAATCATACTGACCATTGTGCTTATTTCTTATATGTAACTCACCTTTTTTTGCCATGCGGGCAAAGATACAGAGAATTTTCCTGCCTACAAATTCTTCTTAACTCTTATCCTAACACTCTTCTGAATATCATATATAATATTCTACCATTTCAATCAGCCCGGCGCGTAAAGTATACTTAGTTGCTTCATATACATTATTCACACCCAACTTCCGGAAAATATTCTTTTTATGGGTGATAATAGTATGAATGCTTGAGGTTCTTTCCAATGCTATTTCTTTCACAGATTTCCCATGTGCTATTAATTTAAGAATGTCAATCTCCGTAACAGTCAAAACAGAATGAATTTCCGGTTTGTCGGAACCGATTATCAATAAATTGGTTATCTGATGACAAAGAAATCGCTCCCCGTGTGCTGTACACATCAATGCAGAATGAATTTCCTCACCGGAGTTCTCTTTCAAAATCATACCAATATTCCTTGCTATACTCATCCTACGAATAAAGTCTTCGCTCAATTCATTGGAAAACAATATCCAACGAACTCTCGGAAAACGTTTTTCTATAATAAGAAACTCCTCTATACCATTGATGTCAAACAGTGTATAGTCAAGTATAACGACACTGTCATTACATTCTACCAATGCAAGCATGAGCTCTTTCTTGTCTGTCACATCTATCATGCGACATCCACTGAATATAGCGGAAATATATCCATGCATTCCCATTCTGGTTATATCCTGATTATCTGCTATGATAAATGTAATGTCAGTGTTCATTGTTATTCTGATTTTTAAATTCAACGGATATTTTTCAAACGCATATTGCAGCCCGGAGACACGGAGGTATCATCGTTCTTTATTAGCTACATCAAACCACAAACGGGTAGTAATCTCATCTGCTCCCTGATGGGATATGGCAATCTGATACTGCTTACCATTCAGTGATTGTTCCGTTACGGGATAAAAAAAGCGACGAGGTAACTCTCCGGAACCCAAAACGGAATCGGGACCAGGGATAAGCTGGGGATAACCGAGCCTGCGCCAGTCAGTGAAAGCATCGGGTCCCTGTCCATAATAAGCGATCCACTTCTGCCAGCCGATAGATTCATACCAATGTGCGGCGTCGAACCGAATTGCCTCCTGCTGTAAATAGGAATCGATTATACGATTGTCTATAATGCCAAACTGATTCAATGAAGCAGTAATAGCTTCGCGGTAGAGCGTTTCCGCATCAGCCGTTATCCAGCCGCGTGCAGCGGATTCTGCAAAGATAAACAAGACCTCGGCATACGTATAAAATACAGCCGGAGAGCTATCTTTCAAAAAATAAGTACCGGGACGGGAAACTTTATTAAATCCCTGATTATTAGCGGCATCAGCAGATAAGGAATTGGCAGCTCCTACATAGTTTTTCACACTTTCGTCTTGAGGTAGCTGGGCTAAAATTCCAATTCTCGGATCATTCCATTCATTCAGTTTATCAATCAACGTTTTTGATACCCGCTGATCATCACGTGAATTGAAAGCAGATGCCCATGGATTCCATTGTGGTGAAGAAGTAAAAACAAAACGGGCTATAGCATCATTGCTATCTATTACACTGTTACGATTATCCCAAAGGGAAGCAATAACCCGACGCGCTGTATCCTCATCCCGGTCAGCTAATTCAAGGGCGATACGTAGCCGTAGGGAGTGGGCCAATTGTTTCCAGCGGATAATATCATTTCCGTAAATCAAATCCCCTTCTACCGTTCCTCCTGTGGTAGAAAGCAACTGGTCAGCAGCGATCAACTCCTCCAAAAGCCCGCGCAAAACAATCTCTTGTGAATCATAAGCGGGTGTTACACTTTGTGCATATTCACTGTATGGTATATTTCCATACAGATTGGTCAGCAACAGGTAAACCCACGAACGCCACACTGTAGCTATCCCTCGATAATTATCATTTCCGAGTTCCGAACTGATAATAGCATTCAAGTCAGTTATTAGCGTTGCATAGCCGGTGTCCCACGTAGTGGTAAAGCTGCCATTATCCACATTATAGCAATCTGGCTCTGTATATTGTATTTTAGCCCAATGTTGCACCCACAACAGAGTAGAATTATAGTTCGTACTACTTCCCCAATAAAGATTGGCGGCATGATACTGTGCAGCGGCAAGTAAATAAGCCGGCTGTGGATTTTCAGTGGCATTGGGGTTGCGGTTGATATCAGTCAATTCATCATCACACGATGATAGAGAAATGGCAACCACTTGTACCCATATTATATATAAAAAATATATTCTTCTTTTCATCTTATCCTATTATTTAAAAGTTCACATTTAGAATTTCACGGAAAGGTTCACACCAAAGGAACGTGTTGTAGGCAATGAATAGGCTTCTACTCCTTGTGCGTTTCCAGTAGTCAAAGCCGATTCCGGATCTATATTAGGGACGCTCTTATAAATAGTCCACAAGTTACGTCCCGTCAGTGTAACGGAAGCTTCTTGCAAATGCAGTTTCTGCGTCCACAAGCGAGGTAGACGGTAACTCAAAGCGACTTCTCGCAGTTTCACGTAAGAAGCATCATATACATTAGCTTCAGCAATACTGTAAATACGATGGTAGTATTTCTCGGCAGATACAACCTCTTCGTTCTTAGAACCACTTTCCGTCACTCCTTCTACCATAATGCCATCCTGATACACACGGGTGGATTGCCCATTGACCTGGGCATAGTAAAGTCCATCAGAGGATACGGAATAAGAAGGAGATTCTGGTAATCGTACATTGTTACCCATGGCGGCAGTATAATACCACAAGCCACCGTGCTCGGCATCCCGGCCCGATAATGTGTTAGCTAATACACCGGTATATTTTCCAGTTTTATTAGTGTTGGAAAAAATAGAACCACCTACACTTGCATCTATCAGAAAAGAAAGACTTAACGAACGATAACTGAAAGTGTTACTGATACCGCCTGTCCAGTCGGGCGTAAACTTCCCCAACGTTTTATTAGTGGTCGAAATCTTAGGCAGACCGTTAGCATCCACCACAACGTTTCCATTAGCATCACGCACGTATGAAGTGCCGAACAGGGTTCCATAAGCTTCGCCCACTGAAGCCAGTATCTGAATACCAGACGAGTAGAGCCGGTAACTCGTAATCAAACCTTCATCATCCAATTTGACAACCTTGCTGCTGTTGGCACCATAATTCAAATCCAGATTCCAACGAAACCCTTTCGATGTTTGTATAGGAACAGCGCCCAATTGTATTTCATAGCCACGATTACGGATATGTCCGGCATTACGCACCTGCGACGTGTACCCACTGGCAGCAGTAGTAGCTAGTTTCAATATTTGATTACGACTATCGGTCTTATAGTAAGTGAAATCCAAGCATAGGCGATTGTCCCAAAAAGCCGCCTCGAAACCAGCTTCTATAGATGACGTCTTCTCCGGTTTTAGATTCGGATTCATACCAATGGTAGAAGAACTTTGAAGTGGATTCCCATTGAAAGCTGTTTCTGAAGTAAAGACCGTTGCCAATTGATAAGGATTGGCATCTGCTCCCACTTGAGACCATCCTCCACGTATTTTTAGGTAGTTAACAGCTTTACTTCTCCACCCGAAAGCTTCAGAAAGCAACACACTAGCCGTCACCGAAGGATAGAAATAAGAATTGTTGTCCACAGGTAGTGTAGACGACCAATCGTTCCGTCCTGTTATATTCAAGAAAGCCCAACGACGGTAATCCAGTTGTATGGAACCGTAAAGGCCATATTGCCGTAAACGGTAGAAATCATTGGACGAAGTGAGCGGATCACGCGAGTTAGTCAATGTATAAAGATCAGCAACCGCCAAACGGGGAGCAGCCTGATAATTATTCTCATATTGTTTGTTACGTACATTAAAACCCAGAAGAGCGTCAATTCCCCAATTTTTATTCAACTGTTTGATATAAGTCGCCAATACTTCTGTGTTATTCTCTTTCACCGTATAGGCATCTTCAGCATAACTGCCGTAAGGCGAACCGGCACCTGCACTCCCCCATTTTACTTTGGATTTCCTCCGGTCATTATACCAGTCGGTACTAGTACGAAAACGCACATTCAACCCATCTGTCAGACGGAATTCGGCATGCAGATCACCTATCAGACGATGACGTTCCTGACTCTGTGTATTATAAGAAGCACTCCAAAAAGGATTGTCGTAATAGCTTGAATTCCAGTTGCGAGTATAGTCCGCCTTCAATGAGTTCGTATCCACTTGACGTCCGAACCACAAGAACTGAAGCATAGGACTGTTAGAACGTACGTTACTGCCCGAGGGGGTAGCTGACCCCGGCAAACTGGGAGCTGTATAAACGATGTAATTGGCTGTAGCTCCCACCACAATCCATTTTGCCAGATGGTAATCCGTATTTAGGCTGATATTCGTCTTATTAGTTCCAGCATCAGGAACGATACTGACTTGTTTTTCGTAGTTATATCCTACACGGAACTGGTATTTGTCGTCTCCACGGGCAACAGAAATACCGTTGTTTGTAGAAATACCCATGCGAAAATAATCGCGTACATTGTTGGGATGGGATACCCAGGGAGTAGCCACACGATTACCGTCAGCGTCCAATGGGCTATCGAACTGAGGAATCAACAAACCAATATCAAGACGTGGTCCCCAGCTTTCGTCTACCCCGTCATTCACACCTGCACCCTTGCCATCTACATAACTGAACCGTCCCCCTGCCCCTTGTCCAAAAAGATTTTGAAACTCCGGCAAGGTAGCAACAAAAGAGACTTGCGTGGAAGAATGTAATGTAATCCCTATCCCTTTCTGCCTTTTGTCTCCTCCCTTAGTAGTGATGACAATAGCACCGTGAGCAGCACGCGCACCATAAAGGGCAGCGGCATTCGGACCTTTCAATACAGTAAGTGTTTTTATGTCTTCCGGATTCAGGTCTGCTATTGCATTTTTAAAATCACGTCCGCTGGAACGTGCATTAAGCTGCGAATTATCCACTGGGATTCCATCCACAATAAAAAGCGGTTGATTCTCACCTGCAATAGAAGTTTCACCACGAATAACGATGCGACTGGAACCAACATCTCCTTGTGTATTGGTAATACGCACACCAGCTATCTTACCACTCAACGAATTTAACAGATTATTATCTTTCCCTTGCACCAAAGCATCCTGTTTTACTTCCTGTGCCGTATAGCCCAATGCCTTTTTCTCGCGTGAAATACCCAAAGCCGTTACTACTACCTCATCCAGCAGATGCGTATCACTCTTCAGTGTTACCGATACCTGTGGTGCAATAGCTACCTCTTTTGCCATCAGACTAATGTAAGAGATTAGCAGCCGGGTGGCTGATGGCGGGAGTCCACTCAGTTCAAATCTCCCGTTGACATCAGTTACGGTACCCAATGAAGTTCCTTTCACTATAACTGAGGCACCGATAACCGGCTCCCCATCTTCTTCTGTGGTGACGATGCCCCGCACTGTTGTCACCTGTGCTGCCCCTTGTATCACTCCTATTGCAAGAGCAAGCAAAAATAAATGAATCCTTTTACCCATTATTGTTTACTGTTAAAATGATGGGGCAAAGGTATTAGATATATACAAACTGATAAATCCCGTATGAATGGCATTTTATATACCATATTTGCGGTATATTTACAGTTGCGTGTATGACTTTCAGATTTTTGCTTCTAATCCTTTTTATTATTCAAAGCCTGTCTGACATCGTCAAACAGATCATCCACATCCTCCAAACCAATTGAGAAACGGATAGTCGTATCCAACACATCCATGTCCTGTCGCTGTTTATCAGTAAACGGTCCAAAAATAGTACTTGCAGGATGAATAGCAAGCGTCTTATTGTCAAACAAGTTAGTAGCGCGACGTATCAATTTCAGTCGGTTGATGAAAGCAAAGCATGCCTCTTTACTTTCCAGGTCTATCGTAATCATAGCACCGGCAGTCGGACCAAACTGTCTTTGTGCCAAAGCGTAGTATGAATTATCCTTCAGCCCCACATAATTCACACGTTTGACAGCAGATAATATGCGAAGCTTACCAGCCAACATAGCGGCATTGGCAGACTGTATCCGATATCGCGCGTCCAATGTTTCCAATCCGATAGTATGCATATAGGCCACATGAGGAGTCATATAAGCTCCCAGATTGAGTAACATCTCTGTACGCATACGTTTACCGAATCCCGGACATGTACCATAATCAATTACTAAACCACCAATGGAAGTGGCTCCCCCTGATAAATATTTGGTACTGGAAACCACTTCAATATCTACGCCTAAGCTATGTGAATCGAATTCTGTGAAAGGAATAAGCGTAGTATCAACGATGAGAGGAATTCCCCTTTCATGAACTATCCGTGAGAGCGCCTGTAAATCCGCCACTTCCATCTGCGGATTGGTGATAATCTCCACATAAATGCAGCAGGTATTACTGTCTACTACTTTCTCTACTGCTCCAATGTCTGTCAAATCACACAATCTAGGTTCCACCCCGAAGCGGGACAATGTACCAGCAATAAACGAATAAGTATTACCAAACAAATGACGCGATGTAACTATATTCTTTCCTGCAGCTGCAATTGAAAATAATGTATTACTAATAGCCGCCATACCGGAATTGAGGGCTATGACTTCTGCTGCCCCCGTAAGTTCCTTCACCTTATTCTCAAAAAAAGTCACTGTGGGATTCATCACTCTGGAGTAATCCGGAGCATCTGTCCGCCCGCAAAAAGCATCAGCCATGTCATCAGCATTGTCAAATTCATAAGCCGCTGTATGGTAAACCGGCATACTGAGAGAATTGTAAGCATCTCTTCTTTGGAACTGCGTATGAATCGCTTGGGTCTGTTTTTTCATCATTCTATTCATTAATATTATAACTATCAAATCTCGTACAATAAGAACAAAGGTAGATATAAAAACTGAAATCCGACAGTAGATAAAAACAGATATTTAACTGATAATAAGCATTTTGGAATAATATTCTTTAAACCGATAAATTTAATCTGAAAAAAGAGTGTTTATTCTAAAATAAACAGTTCAAATAGTGTTATTTTCTATTTCAACAGAAACCGCCCCTTTTTATGCTTATCTTATTCACATACACAAATAAAAAAATCCCCGTAAAGTACTACTTTACAGGGATTTATCTATTAATTGAAGCGGAGAGAG
>NZ_JAHOIB020000003.1:0-30908 GCF_019129155.2 Bacteroides sp. MSK.18.37
AGGTTTTTGAACCTATAACTCTAACCACTTATGCTACAATGTCTTATATTCCAAAATTTCAAATAGGTAACGAAACAGTAACGATTTTCAGACGTTGGGCTTGTCCAACTTTGACCGCTGTTTGTCTGCCTAACTTTCGGGTTCAAAGATAAGTCTTTCTTTTGAAATACGCAAATCATTGATAATAAATCTTCTGCGATTAGTGCAAGGTGCAAGCTATATATATAAATATATACTTGCACCTTGCACTAAAAATTTTGTCATTTAGCGAATTTGCTATAATTTTGTGTGAACTAATGATTTCAATAAATGAATGATTTAACATGAAACAATTTAATTTGCAATTTGCCAACCATTCGAAATTAGAACAGCTAAAGCTGTTCTTTTTGGAACATGGCACTTATATTGAACTCAAAAAGGGCGAACAGTTCTCTATTCAAGGTAAAATGAACTGCCGGGGGGCTTATATTGAAAACGGTTTATTGAGATATACCCGTGTGGATGAAAGAGGAAATATACATATAGTAGGATATACTTTCTCCGAAGAATTTGCAGGAAGTTTATGTACACTTATAGAACCTAATCAACCGTCATTAGTAACAATTGAAGCTGTTTGCGATTCAAAGATTTACTATCTACCGTATTCAAAGTTAGAGGATTTTTTTGCTACAAATGCCGAGACAGCACAAATAAAGTGCGCTCTTGTCGAACAATCCTACTCGTTAATGTATCATAGATTATTGGATATGTACTGTAAAACTACGGAAGAACTTTATCTTGATTTATTGAACAGATGTCCCGACATTCAAGAATATATTACGTTAAAAGAGATAGCCTCTTTCTTGCAAGTCACACCGGAAACTGTTAGTCGTATACGTTGCAAACTGAAGAAATAACTTATCCTTTAACATACTTTATATTAGGGTCTTGACAATTGTCAAGACCTTTTTTATTTATTCTTCCGTATTTTGCATTCACTATTTAATAATATTGATATGATACGTAAATTAACACAAGAAGAATATAACAATGCTGCCGATTTATCTTATCAAGTATGCATGGAAAGGAATGATTTCACCCAAGAAGGTATTGAAACCTTTAAAAGCTTCGTGTATGACACATCGTTGATGAATACGCTTGACATATATGGTGCTTTTGACAATCATCTATTGATAGGAATAATCGGTGTACATCGGGAAAGGCAACATATATCCCTCTTCTTTGTCTTGCCGCACTATCATCGGCGAGGAATAGGAACATTGTTATTTGACTATATGATGAGCAATTGTAATTTTACTTATATAACAGTTAATTCTTCAACCTATGCAGAAACTTTTTATACATCTTTAGGCTTCAAAAAAGTGGGTGAAAAAGAGATTAATAAAGGTATTGTTAGTATCCCTATGGAGAGAAACATATAATTATTGCCAATCATTTAAAAGAGATAAGATGAAAAAGAAAATTACTTTATGTATGGTGCTTTCCACATTTATTATTTGCGCCATGTTATGTCTGACAAATTGTAGTAACGACGATGCTCCTACTTCTGTCTTCACCCCCGAAGCCTTGAAGCAAACTACTTGGCAAGCGCAAATGACCGTGTACAATATCGAAGATGAGATAGACTACACAAAACAATCCATTCTTCAATTTACCAACGAATCAGAAGGCATTTATACAAGAACGAACGAAGAAGACGGATATATGTGGAACACAGATTTTACTTACCAAGTAAATGGAAAAATCATCACGTTCGACAACATAGCAGGTCCATGGACGGTGCTGGAATACACAGGAACACACCTCGTAATGGAAGCCTATAATCCCAATAAGATGGTGTGGACATTGGAGAAGATGTATTAACCTAAAAATAGCGGATATGAAGATTTCAACAATTCTCTTTTTCTGCCTACTAATGACAGCTTGTATGCAGACAAAATCTTTTCACCGGATAAACGGCTGGTACTACGTAACATCACAGACTACAGACAGCCTTTCACTAACACCTTTCCTTACTGTTAAGGATTTCGATACTTTACGTTTGGAAACTGATGCTTTTGGACACTCGGTCATTACCGGTGTCTTCCTCCAAAATAAATCGCCTATATGGAGAGAAGCCACAAAAAAGAGTATAGGAAAGCGTATCGCTTTCGTTTTCAATGACACAGTGATAACTGCCCCTCTGATTAATATCCCCTTAGAAAGCGGACATTTCCAAATTTCCAATCCGCATGGATATGATTTGGAACGTATCTTTAAGGAGTTACAAAAAGAGAAGAAATAGAATAAGGTTATTCAATAAAATGAAAGAAGATTTTGATAAACTCCTATCGGAAATAGATGTAGAGATTGCTAAAATCGACCTCTACGGCAATGATATTATCGAAACCTCTCTTTCAATAGTACGTCACTTACAAAGTATCATCACTGGGTTAAGAAATGAATTGCAAACCTACACTTTCCCCACACAAGAGGATGAAATACGCTTTTTCAAAGTTCAAAAACCGGAACTATTGGGGCGGCTTCTCTATTTCCACAAAATATGTCGTATAGAAATGCAATGTCCTAATGGGAGTAACGAAGTTATCAGAAAGCATCTTATCGCAGAACTGGATAATCTGACCTATTTCTTCAATCGGAATTTGGACTTTTACCAGTATTATCGTTCACACTCTACCATGTATGATAAATACTACTTTGTACGAGGGAAGGCAGATATTCGGCTATGCGCTGATAGCGCACAATTCGATAAAGACCCGAATTTTTCAACAGGGTACGACTATACGGTAGCCAAGATATTAGCCAATGAAATGTTGCGTATTTACCTAAATCAGCGATTACAGTTATTAGAGAAAAAGCAACTGACAAACGATATAAAAATATCATTGTCGGACTTCAAACTGAAATGGACTGGCACAAAATCGGAAGCGATAGAATGGGGATATGGATTGTTTGCCGCTAAAACGCTGAATTATGGCAACGCTACAATAAAAGAGGTTATGGCATTTGTCGAAACTGCCTTTGACATAGAGCTGGGCGACTATTACCGAACATATCTTAGCCTTAAAAACCGGAAGAAAGACCGAACGGCTTTTTTCACATTCATAATGGAGCAACTGCAAAAGCGCATGGATGATGATTTGTAAATAAGTACTTTAGCTGATTGAAAAACTACCAAGTTACTACCAACGTGGTAGTTTTTCTTTTTATACAAATGGAGCACATGAATAGGAATAAAAACTATTTTTCACCCCTAAAATCACCCTGAAAAAAATTTCAACCAAGTTGGTAGAACCTTGTATTTTTTATCTTACAGAAAGATGCAATTTTGCGGCAAATCAATTAGTTACCATTATGGAAATAATAACATTCGAGTCCAAAGCCTATAAGGAACTGGACAACAAGATTACCGCTATTGCCGATTACATCTTCAATCATGCGGAAATGGCAAAGCAAAGTGAAGAAGATATGTGGGTGGACAGCTATGAGGTCTGCACGTTTCTGAAAATAAGCGAAAAGACCCTACAACGCCTGCGGGTGTCGGGTACTATCGCCTATTCCAACATCAGGGGACGCTATTTCTACAAGGTCAGCGAGATACGCCGGATGCTGGAAGAACGCCTGATAAGGAGCAACAAAGAGAACATCGACAACCTGATAACCAACCACCAACTGTATGCTAAGGAAAGAGGAAATCTTAGAAAGAACAAGTAACGGGCTGGCGATATTCAAACACTACCTGCCCGGAAACTGGCGCATAGGTCGCAACTTCCTTAACCCGCTGTACGAGGACAGCAAGGCTTCCTGCAACATCTACTTCGACCGCCGGAGCAGCATCTACAAGATGAAAGACTTCGGCAACGACAGTTACAGCGGCGACTGTTTCTTCCTCGTGGGGCAGTTAAAGGGGCTGGACTGCAACCGGGCGGCTGACTTCGTGGAGATACTGGAAATCATCGACCGGGATTTAGGCTTGGGGCTGGCTTCCGGCACTCCTGTTTCCATTCCTCCGGCAACCGTCCACCGGACAGTATCGGGCAAAACCGAAGAAACACCCGAAAAGCCCGTCAAGCCCTACCAGTTCCGGGAACAGAAGTTTCCGCTTGCCGAACTGGTGTACTGGCAACAGTACGGCATCACGCCAGAACTGCTGGAACGTTACAAGGTTTGCTCGCTCCGGGAGTACAACAGCGAAACGGCAGAGGGCAAACCGTACACCTACACTTCATCGGTGGCAGAACCCATGTACGGCTACAAGGGCAAACAGCATATCAAGCTGTACCGCCCGTTCTCCACGCCCCGCTTCCTCTATGGCGGCAGCTTCGGCGAAAACTACTGCTTCGGGCTGGAGCAACTGCCAGCAAAAGGCGACACGCTCTTTATCACGGGCGGCGAGAAAGACGTGCTTTCGCTGGCGGCACACGGTTTTCACGCTATCTGCTTCAACAGCGAAACGGTGACTATACCGCCCACGCTGGTATATCGGCTGACATTCCGATTCAAGCACATCGTCCTGCTCTTTGACATGGACAAGACAGGCAGGGAAAGTTCATGCAAGCAGGAAAAACTGTTGGAAGAATTTGGAGTGAAACGCCTGCTCCTGCCGCTTCCGGGTACGAAAGAGGAAAAGGACATTTCCGACTACTTCAAAGCCGGGAACACCCGTGAAGATTTCCTGAAACTGTTTATCGAATTTTTAGACAACCTGTATAGCGACACATTGATTATGCTAAAATCGTGCGAGATAGATTTCAACAACCCGCCCGCCAAAGCGCAAGAGATTATTTCGGCGGGTGATGTTCCGTTAGGAACACAAGGCAACCTGTTCGGCATCACCGGGGGCGAGGGAACGGGCAAGAGCAATTATGTAGCCGCAATCGTGGCGGGCTGCATCTGCCCGGCTGGTGCGGAAGTAGATACGCTGGGAATACAGATAACCGCCAACGGCAGGCACAAGGCGGTCTTGCTCTATGACACAGAACAGTCGGAAGTGCAACTGTTCAAGAATGTAAGCAACCTGCTGACACGAGCCAAACAGCCGGACAAACCCGATGAACTGAAAGCGTTCTGCCTGACGGGTATGTCACGCAAAGAACGCCTGAACGCCATTGTGCAGAGCATGGATAAGTTCTACTACCAGTACGGCGGCATCCAGTTGGTCGTCATTGACGGCATCGCTGACCTTGTAAAGAGTGCCAACGATGAAACGGAAAGTGTGGCGGTGATAGATGAACTCTATCGGCTGGCGGGCATCTATAACACGTGTATTCTTTGTGTGCTGCACTTCGTCCCTAACGGATTAAAGTTACGTGGGCATTTGGGTAGCGAACTGCAACGTAAGGCGGCTACAATCCTTTCGATAGAGAAAGACGATGAACCCACCCAGTCAGTCGTGAAAGCCCTGAAAGTAAGGGACGGAAGCCCGCTGGACGTGCCGTTGATGCTCTTTGCATGGGACAAGGAAACAGGGATGCACGTGTACAAGGGTGAGAAGCCCCGTAAGGAAAAGGAGAAGCGCAAGGAAAGAGAACTGGTGAATGTCGCACGGGACATCTTCGGGCGGCAGACACGCATTACCTACATAGACCTTTGCGAGCAGTTGCAGCAGGTCTTGGACATCAAGGAACGTACCGCAAAGAGCTATATCCGCTTCATGCGGGAAAGGGACATCATCACCAAAGACACGGCGAACCAAAGCTGTTTTGTCATCGGTTCATATAATCTTCAATGGAACACAAGCCGCCCGTAGGCGTATGGGTCTTGTGTAATTTTAGGTGCTTGTGTCCTGCCCTGTTGTGATAACACGGCAGGATTTCTACTATTTACAAGGTTATTCCAGTGATTTTTACTACTTTTGCAAAAGTAACATAAGAAAATAACGGCGATTGAACAGCCTCGGTTGTGATTTCGTCTTTATATATAACATATACGTTCGCCGAACGTCCCAAAGCGAAAACTGGCACTTTTCAAAATGAGGGGATATTCAGCGCAGGATATGCTATGTTTTATCATAGCGTGGTCTTGCCTGTTTCCTCATTTGGGTATGCCAGTACCTCGCTTTGAAGCAGTGTAAGGTCACGCTTCTTTTTTAGGATATTGGTGGACAGTTAAATGCGGATTATTAAACTGTTTAATACCTAACAAGATGAAACAAATTAAAGCGCACATCGCCGTATCTCTTGACGGGCATACAGCCACTTTAGACCAAGAACTGGATTGGTTACCCGATGAAGTAAAAACTATCATTGGCAAGCATTATATGGTTGTTGATAGCTTGCTAATGGGGGCGAACACCTATAACTACATCTTTGAACACTGGGGCGGGTGGCCGCACAAAAGCAAACGGTCTTTTGTGGTGTCACACTACGACACCAACGTAACACCAGACTGCGGCGTGGAGTTCCTGACCGAAGAACCGCTGCAAAGGATTTATGAGCTGAAACAGGAAACCGATATGCTGGTGGTGGGCGGCGGCAAACTGCTTACTTCGCTGATAAAAGCCGGATTGTTGGATAGCCTGACTATCTACACTGTCCCGGTCATGGTAGGCAAAGGCATCGGCTTTATCGGAGAAACCTTCGGCTCGCTGTGGAAGCTCTCGGAAAGCAGGGTGCTGGATAACGGGGTGGTCTGTTCGACCTACCTGTTTGGCGGGAGCGTATAAAAAATGCGCCCGGTTCCCACCGGGCGCAACCACTAAAATTTCAATTATTATAAGTCGTAAAACCTATTACAATGAAATTTCAGTGGCAAAGATAGGCTATTTCTTCGGTTTCGCTTTCTTTTCGGGGAATGAAAAGGTGACATTGAACTGTTCGTCCAGTACCAGCGAAGCATCGAAAGCCTTGCCGTTCTTGCCCTTGAAGCCCTTGATTAGCCCGGTCTTGCGTTTCGTCACCAGCTCGACAATTTGTTTGTCGGAAAGCTGCTTGTCGCACTTGTTGCGGAATATGGTAAGCGTACAGTCCACGTTGGAACACTTCGCCACTTTCGGGTAGAACAGGATGCGCCCATTATTGCATTTGGGGCAGGGACAGGTTTCACTGCCCGCAACAGATAATTGTACCGAAAGCAGTTCCGCCGTGATTTGCGCTGCGTACACCTCGATACCCTTTCGGAACGTGTCGGCATCCATGTTTCCCGCTTCTATCTTGGAAAGGGCGGTTTCCCACATACCCGTCATTTCGACATCGGCAATCTTCTTGTCCTTGACAATCCTGTAAACGGCAAGCCCCTTGTCGGTGGGTACAAGGTTCTTCTTCTCACGCACGATATACTGGCGGGCGAACAATGTTTCTATAATCGCCGCACGGGTGGCGGGTGTACCTATCCCGGCATCTTTCAAGCTGGCTTTCAGTTCGGCATCCTCCAGTTCCTTGCCTGCGTTTTCCATTGCAGCAAGCAGGCTGCTTTCCGTGTGCAGCGGTTTCGGCTTGGTCTGTTTCTCCAACAGTTCCACGTTGGAAATAGGCAGGTTTTCGCCCTTTTGGAGTGGCGGCAGGCTGGCGGTTTCTTCATCCTCTCCCGTTTCCTGCTCGCCGAACACGGCACGCCACCCAGCTTCTTTCATCACCGACCCTTTCACCGTGAAGTCAGTATCTCCGGCAGATAGCACAGCGGTGGTTACGTCTTTCACGCTCCTGCCCGAAAAGGCTTCCAGCATACGCCCGGCTACCAGTTCGTAAACCGCCCGTTCGTCTTTGGAGAGTTCACCGGGCAGGTTTTCAGTCACGATTAAGGCGTGGTGGTCGGTCACTTTGCCGTCATTCACACTACGGCGGTTCAGCGTTACGCCGTTCAATCCGGCGGCATATCCGGCAAAGCGGGGGTATTGCTCCAGCAGGGCGACACGTTCCGGCATTTCATCAAAAACGTCCTCCGGGATATAGCGGCTCCCGGTTCGGGGGTATGACATCACTTTCTTTTCGTACAGGCTTTGCGCTATGGAAAGGGTCTTGTCCGCCGAAAAGTTCAGTTTCGTGTTCGCTTCCTTTTGTAGCGTGGTAAGGTCATACAAAAGGGGCGGTTCTTGGCTGGTTTCTTTCCTTTCAACGGACTTCACCGCAAGCTGCCCGGCATCCTTTACCCGTTGCAGGGCGGCTATGGCTTCGGGTTGCTGCTCCCACTTGGCGGTAGATTGGGCGGTGAAACTGATTCTACCGCTGGCGGTATCGGCTTTGAGTTGCCAAAACTTGGTCGGGACAAAGTTCTTGTTTTCCAAATAGCGGTTGCATATCATCACGAGCGTGGGTGTCTGCACCCTACCCAGTGAGAACACGCCCTGCCCGGCTGCCACGCTCAACGCTTGGGTGGCGTTTATCCCTATCAGCCAGTCGGCTTCGCTGCGGGACTTGGCAGAAAGGTAGAGGTTATCGTAACGCTCTCCCGGCTGCAAGTTGTCCAGCCCCTCACGGATTGCCCTGTCGGTAAGGCTGCTTATCCACAGGCGTACAAAGGGCTTGGTACAGCCTAAATAGTTATAGATGTAACGGTGTATCAATTCGCCCTCACGTCCGGCATCGGTTGCTACAATAATCTTGTCGCACTGGTCGAATACCTCTTTAATCACTTTCAACTGTTTCAACACGCCGGGGGCTGCCTTGTAGCCTTTCTCGGCTTTCACCTGACGGGGGATTAGCTGGAAATCGGGCGGCAGTATGGGCAGGCTCTCCCGGCGGAAGTTCGCCACGCCGTAGGCTTCCGGCATGGCAAGCTGGATTAAGTGGCCGAACGCCCATGTCACCATATACCCATTGCCGGAAAGATAACCGTCATTCTTCTGTGTCGCTCCGATGATGCGGGCGATGTCTTTTGCCACGCTGGGCTTTTCTGCTATCAATGCAATCATAATTCTTTACTTTTTAAGGGTGGGTACTACATTTTCATTCCTTTGGACTTCTTGGGCTTGTCCGCTTTCAGGCTCTTGTCTTGCGCCTTGTCCTGCTTCTCTTTCTGCTTGGCGGTAGGCTTCTGCTGCCCCTGTTTCAACGGCTCTTTGCCCTGCTTGGTGGCTTCGTTGGTCTTGCCCTCTGTATTGACCGCTACCTGTGTCCGGCTCTCGGCAGCGGGGGTAACGTCTTTCGGCTGCACCTTGTCGGGGGATTTGCCCTGTGCGCCGGACTGCACATGACCGTTGAACTCAACGCCCTGCCCGTCCTTTAGCCCGGCTACTTGCTGCTGTCCCTGCTGTAAGAACTGGACGGCGGCACGGGGCAGGAACTCCAAGCCACGCTCCACTGCGCTGACCTGTAGATAGGCACTGCGCTTCGTGCCGTCCCTGAATTGCAGGTTTTCCATTTTGACCGCTTGCCCGGCTTCAAAGGCGGCTTTCTGTTCCGGGCTGACTTTCACGTTACAGATTGTATCGGGGCATTTCCATTTGTCTGCCCGCATGTATTCCAGTTCGTGCGTGTACCTGTCCCGGCTGACGAACACGGGGATTTGTTCGCCGCTTTTCGGGTCTTTGATTTGTGCGATGCCGCCCAAGTTGCCAGTACCCTGCAAGTTGCCCTGTTCCTGCTTGGTGAAGTCGTGTTCATGGAACGGGCGTTGCAACAGCTTTTCATCCTGCTGTACGCCATGCAGCTTGGGTACTACCGTACCGTCCTTTGCCTGATAGAAAGAGAGCTTGACATCGGTAGGTTTGAGGTAAAAGCCGCCTACCGTCCCCGAAACGGTGTAGATGTTGCGGGACTTGTAGCCACGCATCACCCGGTCGAAGTCTTTCGTGTTTTTCAGGGTGTCGGCGGTGATGCCGACTTTTTTCAGGTTCTCCCAGTCGATTTTTGCCGGGTCGAAGCGGTAGCCCTGCTTGAACTCGTGAAAGTCGGACTTCGGAACTCGAAGCATTTCTGTTCGTTTGCTGCCCTCCGGTGTCGGGTTGCGGTGATTGTCCTCGATTGCCCTTGCCTGTTGTTCCGCTTCGGAAGCCTTTACGCTGAACAGTTCCAGCCCGGAAGTGTCCTGAAACTTGCGGAAAAAATTGGAAATGAAGTTGCTGAACACATCGCTGTTCTTGTCCACCTGCATGAACTCGCCGCCATGCGTCGGCGATACGGTCTGCAAATTGCCGTCCTTGTCGAAGCTTTTAACAGCACTCACCTTGCCCTGCTGTTTATCCAAGACCAGCAGCACGTCTTTTTCCTGCCCCTCTGTGGGCGGGGTCATTCTGTTTGCCATAAATAATTGGAATTTTAGTGGTTACGGGAATAGTCCCACCCAAAGGTAGCGACTAAATATGCTATATTTGGATAGGCAGAAAGGAGTGTCCGCATTTGTCCTGCGCTGTCCCGATTTGTCCGGGTAGGATGAAAAAAGAAGCGATAAAACAGAAGCAGTCCATTACTTAATCCAAAGAAAAACATAACTTTGCAATCAGTTATCATACATACAGAATATGACAGAGAAAAACAATTCTATATTATCCCCCGAATATCTCAATTTCAAAAATGAGATAACCGCCCGTATCAGGTCTGCCCAGTATGAAGCATTAAAGGCTGTAAACAAGGAAATGATAGCCTTATACTGGGAAGTCGGTAAACGGATTACCGAGCAACAGACAGCATTAGGTTGGGGAAAATCCGTTGTGGAAAACCTTTCACGGGACATACAGAAAGAGTTTCCGGGGATAAAAGGATTTGGAGTTTCCAATATGTGGGACATGGCACGTTTTTATGCTGAATACCAGTCCAATGAAATTCTCCAACCATTAGTTGGAGAAATTAGCTGGTCGAAACATATAGTCATTCTGACGAAGTGCAAGGAAACACGACAACGGCAATTTTATATATTGGCTACCCAAAAATACGGTTGGACAAAAGACGTTCTTATCAATAAGATAGAAGCCAAAACTTACGAGAACTATTTACTTGGGCAAAGCAATTTTGACAATACCCTGCCTGATAAAATAAAGAACCAAGCTATACTTGCATTAAAAGATGAATATACATTTGACCTTGTAGGGCTTGCAGAGGAACATTCGGAATATGAACTGGAACAGGCTATTATTAAGAATATCCGTGCGTTCCTTATGGAGTTCGGTACTGATTTTTCATTCATAGGCAACCAATATCGGCTGGAAGTGGACGGAAAAGAATACTTCATAGACTTGCTGCTGTACAACAGACGTTTGCAAGCCATGATAGCCATAGAACTAAAAATCGGAGAGTTCCAGCCGGAGTATAAAGGCAAAATGGAATTCTATCTGAATATTTTGAATGATACGGTAAAACTACCACATGAAAATCCGGCTATCGGTATTATCATTTGCAAGTCCAAAAGCCGCATGATAGTGGAGTATGCTTTGAAAAGTTCCAATATGCCTATCGGGGTGGCAACCTACAGCCTTTCTTCTGAATTACCTGAAGCCTACAAAAAACTATTACCGACATCGGAAGAAATAGCCCAAAAGATAGAATTGCTGATAGAACGATAATAATAACAAAAGCCGTAGATTTGTGCTACGGCTTTTGTGTTCTTATACATTTTATATATAGCTATTCTTCCTCCCTAATCAAATGGCATAGCTCCGGGTCGTTCTTAATCCGGGTTATCTCGTCCTCGACAATCTGCCGGACTTCCTGCCGGATGCGGTCGTAGTTGGCTTGTATTTCCTCCTGCATCCGGTCGTTGCCGTCCTTGTCCGTGAAGTCGATTATCTGCGGCAACTTCACGTAACGGGCGGTTTCCCGCTTCACCTTTTCATTGTCCACCACGATTTCACAGTGGAAAATCTTCTGTTCTATCCGTTCATCGAAGTTGTCCGCCACAGCACCCACGAACATGCCTTGCGTGAGGTTGGATATTTTGCTGGCGGGTATCAGGCTGTCCATTTGGGTGCTTATTGAGGTGGATTTCTCCCGCTGGTTTATCGTCATGCTCTGCCGTTTCTGCAACACCTTTCCGAAACGCTCCGATAGGATTTTTGCCGTTTCGCCGACTACCTGACCGCTAAACACGTTACCCACAGTATTTTGTATCACCCGGCTTTCCTTGTCCCCGTAGTCACGGGTTAGCTGGCTGTAATCCTGAAAGCCCAGCAGAACCGCTACCTTGTTGCTTCGGGCGGTTGCAATCAGATTGTCAAGCCCACGAAAATATATGGTCGGTAGTTCATCTATTATCACCGAACTTTTAAGCTGCCCTTTCTTGTTTATCAGCTTCACGATACGGGAATTATACAGCCCCAGTGCCGCCGAATAGATGTTCTGACGGTCGGGGTTGTTGCCGACAACCAGTATTTTAGGCTCTTTGGGGTTATTAATGTCCAGTGAAAAATCATCGCCCGTCATTACCCAATACAGTGCTGGGCTTATCATCCTTGAAAGCGGAATTTTCGCACTCGCTATCTGCCCCTGCAACTGCTCTTGTGCATCTGATTCCCAAGCATCTACGAATGGGGAAAGGTAGTTTTCCAGTTCGGGATAGCTGCGCAAAATCGTGAACACATCGGCGTATTTCTTGTTCAATAATTCTATGGCATGGGGGAATGTGCAATACTTACCGCCCTGATAGATACGGAGATACCAAATTATAGCCGCCAAAAGGATAATCGGACTTTCCACGAAAAAGTCACCCTGCTTGCTTATCCAAGAGCGGTTTAAGTTGAGCATAATCGTGTAGCTGGCTTCGTAGGCATCCGCAATGTCCGACATGAAGCTGGCGTTTATCGGGTTACATCGGTGGCTCTTGCGTGGGTCGTCAAAATTGATAACGTAAAATTTCGGTTTCACCTTGTAACCGTCCAAGTGGCTAAGCAGATGATTGTAAGCGATTTCCGAAAGGTCAGGGAATTTGTAATCATAACAATAGAGTGCAAAACCTTTCTCGATTTGCTGTTTTATGTAATTATTTACCACCGCATACGACTTGCCACTGCCCGGCGTTCCCAATACAAGACTGGCACGGAACGGGTTTACAACATTTATCCAACCTTTATTCCACTTCTTGTTATAATAAAATCGAGTAGGCAAATTTACGGAGTATTCGTTTTCAATCAAGCGGGTTTCCTGTTGGAAACTTTCGTTCTCCATATTAAAGACATCATCCATAAGGTTGTTCTTCAACAGGCGGGACATCCACGTACCCGCCATGAGCATACAGACGTAACCCGCCGACAGCGTGGTGATGTAAAACACCGTACCTGCCGTGTGTGGCAGGGGAAGTTCCAGCAGCCACCAGTTCAGGAAGAACAGCATGATACCCACCACAAGGCTGCAATGTATCTTCGTCCATGTTATATTTTCCTCTTTCACGCCCTTAGTGCCGATACACGACAGGGCGAGGAACATCACGGAGAAAAGTTTCGTCCACAAGATAGAGGAGAACAGCCCGGTGGTACGCTGGAATTTCCACAGTATCTTGTCTATCACCTCAAAAGTTACTCCCCACTCTTTCAGGGTGGAGTAACAGAACCAGTACACGTTTATTCCCACGAATAGAATACTGACAGCCCGCATAAAGTCCATGACCCTTGCAAGCCCTCTTAAATCATCTTCTTGTTGCATGATTGTAATGTTTTTTGGTTATTCGATGCGCCTTGTGCGCTTCTTTTTCTTCTTCTTTCTCTTTTGGTTGGCGGTGTCCTGCGGCTCGTCACCACCGGATGAACCACCGCCCAACAGACCGCCGAGAGCACCCAGCACGGAAGCCACACCCGAAACGATGTCGGATTTCGGTGTGAAGTCCAGCTGTTCCTGATGCGTGGATTGTTCCCGTTGCGGTATTTCCACTTCGGGTTGGTGTATATATCCGGTTTCACCCGAAAAGCGTTCATTGAACACGTTCGCCGAATACTCCTTGCCCAATCGTGAACCGTTCAGCACCACCCGGCTGTCGTGGTCGATGAACGTAACGCCATAGATGCGCCCGCTGTCGTTCTGACGGAATACCACGTCAATGCCCTGTTTCTTTAGCTGCTGTTCCAGTTCCTTTCGGCTGCGGGTATTCCTCACGGCATCGGCTACAATTTTCCGGGTACGCTCTTTCAGTTTCCCGTTCTTGATTGCTTCGCCCGATTTCTCCATTCTGCGCTGTACCGCTTCATAGCCCACCGACTTGCCTATACGGGAAGCCTTTACCGGGTTGCCCACCTTTTCGCCCTTGTCATTGATAGCGGAATAGACAATGCCCTGATAGGGTTTGCCGTTTACCTCGCCCTTGACTTCCTCGGCACATATATTATAGGTGGCAAGCAAAGCCTTGTACTCACCGAACGACTGGAAGCGGTAGCCGTAGCAAGCCGCTTTCACGGCGTTGCCGATTTGGTACTTCACGTCCCCGGCGGTGTAGTCCACCTTTTTAAGTTCCGGGCGTTCGGCACGTTCCTTTCGCTCCGCCGGATGCAGGTTGTATTTCCGTTCCAGTTCACGGGTGATTTGCTTGCTGCGCCGATGCTCGAACTTGTCATTCAGCGGTCTGCCGTTTTCGTCCACCCGCAAGCCAACGATGTGGATATGGTGGCGGTCGATGTCCTCGTGTTTATAGACCAAATAAGGCTGGTCGCCATAGCCCAATTTCCGCATATACTCCCGTGCGATGTCAGAAAGTTGGCTGTCCGAAAGCACGTCTTCCGGGTGCGGGTTTATGGAAATATGCAGTATCGGCTTCTTGGTGGATAGCTGGACGGGCATCTGCATTTCAAAGCTGCGCATACACTCGCCGATGCTGAAATGCCCGTCCTCGCTTAACAGCATCCTGTTGGAGAAAAGCACCTTTGCTTCCTCGCTGTCCACTTTGTTTTGGTTGTATGCCAGTGCGCCGAACATATTGCCGCCTATGCTTATTTTGGCAACCATAGTTCCTTGCACTCGTTTGTCAGGTCGATAACCTGACGGTTCAACATAGCCAGTTCGGTAGTCGCTTTCTCCAGTTTATAGAGAAAAGCCAGTGCCTTTTTCTCCGAAAAGTTGCTGTGCAACGCCTTTACAATTTGGTTGTAATTGACCGCAACCGCCCGGAATTGTGCATAAAATTCGGTCAAGCGGGCGCAATATTCTACTGCCGACTTGTCCACTTTCACCACCCGGAACGGCTCACCGAACAGCCGTGCGGCGATGAAACGGGACTTGCTCGTAACGCCCGACTGCTCCCACTGCGAGAGGAAGCGGGCGTTCTCCCGGTCATTCAGGTAAAGGACATGGCGGTGCTTCGCTGGGTCTGCGAGGGCGGGGCGACCGCCCTTGTTGGGTTTCCTTGTTTCCATACTTCTTTGAATTAAAAAATTACGACTTCGGAGTGATTTTTATCCCCGCAAGGGGCAAGGCGTTTTCAGGCACGGAAAACGGTTTTGTAGCATACAAAACACACCTTGCTAATTTCTGACGAAATTCAAAATCCGTCACGGACGGATTGGGGTTAGCGTGAAACGGAAAGCCCAGCCATTAACCTGCCCGGTTTTACATCCCTGCCCCCAGCGGTTCGTTACTCCGCTGCAAAGTAACGGTGATTTATAATGCTGTAAAATAGGTGGTTGGTGGACAAATCGGGACAACAAAGGACAAATCGGGACAAGGTTTTCAGGGGACGTTTTTTCTCCTTTTTTTTGTATCGGATTTCAAGATTGAAAGCAAGATTGAAAGAAATATTCCAATCAGGAAAGAATGATTGAAAGCATGATTTCAAGAAAATGTGATTGCAGGATTTCAATATTCCAAGAAAAAATGAAAGCAAGAAAACAAGATTGAAATAAAACAATCTTTCAAGATTGCAATATGGAAACAAAGAAAGCTATATGGCTGGATTGATTGAAAGCAATAAATAAATCTATCAACCAATAATGAACGGAAGCAATATGGAAAACGAGAAAACACCCCTTTATGTCGCCTTTTCCACACAAAAGGGCGGGGTCGGCAAAACCACCTTTACCGTGCTGGCGGCGAGTTACCTCTACTACCTCAAAGGCTACGATGTGGCGGTGGTCGATTGCGACTACCCGCAACACTCCATTGCCGGGATGCGAAAGCGGGATGCCGAGCAGGTCGGGGCGGATGAAGATTACAAGCGAATGGCGTATGAACAGTTTACCCGGCTGGGGAAGAAAGCCTACCCGGTGCTATGCAGTTCGCCCGAAAAGGCGATTGCAACGGCTGACGGACATATAGCCGCCGGACACGTGCCGGATATTGTGTTTTTCGACCTGCCCGGCACGGTGAACAGCGAGGGCGTGATAAACTCCCTTGCAGGCATGGACTACATTTTCACCCCCATTTCAGCCGACAAGGTGGTGCTGGAAAGCAGCCTGTCGTTTGCAATGGCTATCCAAAAGCTATTGGTGAGGAATGAAGCCTGCCGACTTGCCGGGCTGTACCTCTTTTGGAACATGGTGGACGGTAGGGAGAAAACAGACCTTTACACCGCCTATGACAAAACCATTAAGGAACTGGAACTGCCGCTGATGAAAACCTTTATCCCCGATACCAAACGCTACAAAAAGGAACTGGTGGCAGATAAAAAGGCGGTGTTCCGCTCCACGCTCTTTCCCGCCAGCCGCCCGCTGGTAAGGGGAAGCAACTTGGAAGAACTGATAACCGAAATAACGTACTACATCAAATTACAATGATATGGCAAAGCAAAGCGGCGGGATGCCGAAGATAGACGAGGATTTCATGAAAGAACTTATCTCGCAGGGCGTACCAGCCAAGCGGGAGAGCCAGCCGGATGATGCACCGCAGCCCGGCGGCGAAACGGAAACCGCCCACGAGGGACGGCAGACTGAAACGGTGCGGGTGGAGAAAACGACAAACCGCAAGCGCAAGGGCGGTTCGGGTGACTACCGGGAAACCTACTTTCAGAAAGTGGAACTGGCAGACCGACAGCCCTTGTACGTGAGCCGTACCACACACGAGAAGCTGATGCGTATCGTGACGGTGATAGGCGGGCGCAAGGTGACGGTAAGCAGCTACGTGGAAAACATTCTGCTGCGCCACTTCGAGCAGTACCAAGACGAGATAAACACCCTGTACGAAAGCCACTTCCAAAAGCCTGTCTGATTATGGTAATCTATTGCATACTTACCGGGCTTTTGGTGTACTATATCGCCTTATGGCTGTGGTATCGCTACACGGACAGCCGGACATCAGCGGGCAGAACGGATGATGCGCTGCTTCCACGAAACGGGGTTTCAGGCTACACGCTGATAGGTGAAAGCCAATACAAGGGCGGACTAATCGGGACAGCGCAGGACAAATCGGGACACCTCCCGCAAGCGGTTGAAAATGATACTATTTTTGCGCCGCAGGCTGACGGACAGCCGGAAGAAAACATTTCGGAAGCAGCACCCGAAGCGGAAGAAACGCCCGGTTACGAGAATGACGAACCCGACTACGAGGACGAGGAAATAGCCGGATACATGGACGGTGACGATGATACCGGGCGGGCTACGGGCGTGAGCTTTGACGAACTGGGCGAAGCGGTACGCACGGCGAACGCCGACAACCCCACCGAAACGGAGAAACGGCAAGCAGCCGGGACACTGGCAAGCATTGAGGGGACGAACCTCTACGATGCGGTGGTGGAGAACATCAACGGCGGGCTGGCAAAGGTGGCGGAACTGCTGGGACGCAACGAAGCGGAACTGGCTACGGCTGCTGTCCCTGCCGAAGCTGGCAATACAAGCAAGGAACACGAAGCGTTCGACATGAACGATTTCCTATAATATAATAACGTGTAACAATATGAAGCAACGTGACTACGGTTGATTGGCAACCTGAAAACCAAACAGACAAACGGGACTATCCCCGACCACTAAAATTTCAAATTATTCACCAGCCGGGAAAGGCGGACTTCCCACCCGCCGCCCGGCATTAAAAACAAATCACAATGAGAAAGAAAATCTTTTTGTCGGCGGCTATCCTTGCCGCTGCGGTAAGTGCCTACGCACAGGGCAACGGGCAAGCGGGCATCACCGAAGCCACGAACCTAATCACCGGGTATTTCGACCCCGGAACAAAACTGGTGTACGCAATCGGGGCGGTCTGCGGCTTGATTGGCGGGGTAAAAGTATATAACAAATTTTCGAGCGGCGACCCCGACACCTCAAAGACCGCCGCCAGTTGGTTCGGGGCGTGCATTTTTTTAATTGTTGCCGCCACTATCCTGCGGTCGTTCTTCCTCTAAACCAGCGGCTATGTCTGAATATCCGGTAAACAGGGGTATCGGGAAGCCAGTGGAATTCAAGGGGTTAAAAAGCCAGTACCTCTTTATCTTTTGCGGCGGCTTGCTCGCCGTGTTCGTGGTGTTCATCGTCCTGTTCATGGCAGGCGTGAACCAGTGGCTATGTATCGGTTTCATCGTGTCGGCTTCGCTGCTGCTCGTGTGGCAGACGTTCCGGCTCAACGCACGGTACGGCACGCACGGGCTGATGAAAGCAGCCGCACGCAAAAGACACCCACGCTTCATTATCAGCCGAAAGGCGATACCCCGGCTGTTCAACTACAAAAGAAGAAAGGAAGAAAGAACATGAGGAATACATTAAAGGCTACCACGCTGGAAAGAAAATTTCCACTTTTGGCGGTGGAGAACGGCTGCATCATTTCAAAAGATGCAGACATAACGGTGGCTTTCCGGGTGGAACTGCCCGAACTGTTCACCGTCACCAGTGCCGAGTACGAAGCCATACATTCGGCATGGTACAAGGCAATCAAGGTGCTGCCCGACTACTCCATAGTACACAAGCAGGACTTCTTCATCAAGGAGAGCTACCAGCCCGACACCGAAAGGGACGAGCTTAGTTTTTTAAGCCGCTCCTTTGAACGGCACTTCAATGAACGCCCGTTCCTGAACCATTACTGCTACCTGTTCCTGACGAAAACGACAAGGGAGAGAAGCCGCCGACAGAGCGACTTCTCCACCCTCTGCCGGGGCAGGATTGTTCCGCAGGAGATAGCCGACAAGGAAGCGGCGGCAAAGTTCATCGAAGCGGTCGGGCAGTTCGAGCGCATCATGAACGACAGCGGTTTTGTCACCCTTACCCGGCTGGCGGCATCGGAAATCACCGGGCAGGACGGCAAGGCGGGCATCATCGAGAAATACTTCTCGCTCTCGCAAACCGATACTACCTGCCTGAAAGACATCGGGCTGTACCCGGAAGAAATGCGTGTCGGGGACGATATTCTGTGCCTGCACACGCTTTCGGACGTGGAAGATTTACCCGGAAAGGTCGGGACGGACTGCCGATTTGAGAAGCTGTCTACTGACCGGAGCGATTGCAGGTTAAGTTTTGCCGCCCCGGTGGGCGTGCTGTTGTCGTGTAACCACGTCTATAACCAGTTCATCTTCATAGACGACCACGCCGAAAACCTGAAGAACTTCGAGCAGACCGCCCGGAATATGCAATCGCTCTCCCGCTACTCCCGTGCCAACCAAGTGAACAAGGAGTGGATAGACGAGTACCTGAACGAAGCGCATAGCAAGGGGCTTATCTCGGTGCGCTGCCACTGCAACGTCATGGCATGGAGTGACGATAGGGACGAACTCAAACGCATACGCAACGATGTGGGAAGCCAGCTTGCCCTGATGGAGTGCAAGCCACGCCACAACACCACCGACACGCCCACGCTCTTTTGGGCGGGCATACCCGGCAACGAAGCCGACTTCCCCGCAGAGGAAAGTTTCTACACGTTCTTGGGGCAGGCTCTCTGCCTGTTCGTGGAAGAAACGAACTACAAGAGTTCGCTTTCCCCGTTCGGTATCAAAATGGTGGACAGGGTAAGCGGTCGCCCGCTGCACATCGACATATCGGATTTGCCCATGAAGAAAGGCATCACCACCAACCGCAACAAGTTTATACTTGGGCCGAGCGGTAGCGGGAAGTCTTTCTTCACCAACCACATGGTGCGCCAGTATTACGAGCAGGGTGCGCACGTGCTGCTGGTAGATACGGGTAACAGTTACTTGGGGCTGTCCCAGCTTATCCACAACCGCACGCACGGCGAGGACGGGATTTATTTCACCTACACCAACGAGAACCCGATAGCGTTCAACCCGTTCTATGTCGAAGACGGGGTATTTGACATCGAGAAGAAAGAGAGTATCAAGACCCTGATACTCACCCTTTGGAAGCGGGACGATGAAGCCCCGAAGCGGTCGGAAGAAGTGGCGTTGTCCAATGCGGTAAGTGCCTATATCGAACGTATCACGGGTGACAGGTCGGTAACACCCTGCTTCAACACGTTCTACGAGTTTGTCCGGGATGATTACCGCCGACAGCTTGAACAGAAGAACGTCAGGGAAAAGGATTTTGACATTGACAATTTCCTGAACGTGCTTGAACCGTACTATCGTGGCGGTGAATACGACTACCTGCTGAACTCCGACAAGGAACTGGATTTGCTGCATAAACGCTTCATAGTCTTTGAATTGGACAACATCAAAGACCACAAGATTTTATTCCCGATAACGACTATCATCATCATGGAAGCCTTTATAAACAAGATGCGCAAGTTAAAGGGAATAAGGAAGTTAATACTAATTGAAGAAGCGTGGAAAGCGATTGCATCGGCGAACATGGCAGACTATATCCGCTACCTCTACAAAACAGTCCGAAAATATTTCGGGGAAGCGATTGTAGTCACGCAAGAGATTGAGGATATTATTTCTTCCCCAATCGTGAAAGAGAGTATCATCAACAACTCGGACTGCAAAATCCTGTTAGACCAGCGAAAATACCTGAACAAGTTCGACAGCATACAAAACCTGCTGGGACTGACCGACAAGGAGCGTTCGCAAATATTGTCTATCAACATGGCGAACCACCCCGGACGGAAGTACAAGGAAGTTTTCTTCTCGCTGGGCGGCACGCAGTCGGCAGTGTACGCCACAGAAGTTTCGCTGGAAGAATATTACACGTTCACGACAGAGGAAAGCGAGAAAATGGAACTGTTCGCCCTCGCCGAGAAGCTGGGCGGCAACCTTGAACTGGCTATCAAGCGGCTTGCGGAAAGCAAACGTAATCCCCAATCATCAACAACTTAAAAATTAGGAACATGAAGAAAATAATCCTCTTTATGGCGGTGTGCCTTTGCTTCATCGGCAGGGCATCCGCCCAGTGGGTGGTGTCAGACCCCGGCAACTTGGCACAGGGTATCATTAACACCACAAAGCAGATAGTGCAGACCTCTACCACAGCCAAGAACACGCTGGACGGCTTTATGGAAGCGCAGAAGATTTTCCAGCAGGGTAAAAAATATTACGATGCGCTCAAAGCGGTGCATGACGTGGTTAAGGGCGGTGTCAAGGTGAAGAAGTCCATTGAACTGGTGGCGGAAATATCCGAAATCTACGTGCGCAATTTCCAAAACATGCTGGCAGACCCGAATTTCACGCCTGACGAACTTTCCGCAATATCGTTCGGCTATGCCAAACTGATGTCGGAAAGCTCGGACGTGTTGCAGGACTTGAAAAATGTAGTGAACATCACGGGTATGTCGCTGACGGATGCCGAACGGTTAGCAATCATCGACAACGCTTATCGAAGTTTGCTCAACTACCGCAACCTTGTGAACTACTACACCCGCAAGAACATATCCGTGTCCTACCTGCGGGCGAAGAAGAAGAACGACACCGACCGGGTGTTGGCTCTCTACGGCTCGGCGGATGAACGCTATTGGTAACATGATACAACCACTTAATTAGTATGCCTATGTTATTAGCAGCAGTGGATTTTGACAACCTGCACCAAGTGTTGCGGGTGCTGTACGATGAAATGATGCCCTTGTGCGGCAACATGACGGGGGTAGCCAAAGGGATAGCCGGGCTGGGAGCTTTGTTCTATGTAGCCGCCAAAGTGTGGCAGTCGCTCGCACGTGCCGAACCCATAGACGTGTACCCGCTACTCCGTCCCTTTGCGCTGGGGCTGTGTATCATGTTTTTTCCAACTTTCGTGTTGGGGACTATCAACACGGTATTGTCGCCAGTGGTAAAAGGGTGCAACCAGCTTATGGAAACGCAGACTTTCGACATGAACGAGTACCGGGCGCAGAAAGACCGACTGGAATATGAAGCCCTGATGCGAAGCCCCGAAACGGCTTACCTCGCATCGGACGAGGAATTTGACAGGCAACTGGAAGAACTGGGTTGGTCGCCCTCCGACATGGTGACTATGACGGGTATGTACATGGACAGGGCGGCTTATAACATCAAGAAGTCCGTCCGGGACTGGTTCAGGGAATTGCTGGAAATGCTCTTTCAGGCGGCGGGGCTGATTATAGACACGCTACGCACGTTCTTCCTGATTGTACTTTCGATACTGGGTCCGCTAGCGTTCGCCATTTCCGTCTATGACGGTTTCCAAAGCACGCTGACCCAGTGGATTTCACGCTATATCTCCATTTACCTGTGGCTACCCGTGTCGGACTTGTTCAGCAGTGTGCTGGCTCGCATACAAACGCTGATGCTCCAAAAGGATATTCAGGAACTTTCAGACCCGAATTTCATCCCTGACGGGAGCAGCACCGTGTATGTAATCTTTATGATTATTGGCATCGTGGGTTACTTCACCATTCCAACGGTGGCAAGCTGGATTGTGTCGGCTGGCGGTATGTCCGCCTATAACCGCAACGTGTCGAAAGCCGGGTCGGTCGCCGGGGCTGCGGTTGGCGCAGTCGGTGGAAAGGTATCGGGAAAACTACTCAAATAAACAACATCAATTTTTTAAGGATATGGAATTTAAGTCATTGAACAATATCGAAACGAGTTTCCGGCAAATCCGGCTCTTTGCGCTGGTATTCATCTGCCTGTGCGCACTGGTGACGGGCTTTGCCGTGTGGAACTCGTACAGCTTCGCCGAGAAGCAGCGGCAGAAGATATACGTCCTCGACAACGGCAAAAGCCTGATGCTGGCACTCTCGCAGGACATGGCACAGAACAGACCAGTGGAAGCCAAATCACACGTGCGGCGTTTTCACGAACTGTTTTTCACCTTATCGCCCGACAAGGGGGCTATCGAAAGTAATATCAAACGCTCACTGTTCCTTGCCGACAAGACCGCTTTCAACTATTACAAGGACTTGGCGGAAAAGGGTTACTACAACCGGGTGATTTCGGGGAACGTCACGCAGACGGTGGAGATTGACAGCGTGAAGTGCGACTTCGACCAGTACCCCTACAAGGTGAACACCTACGCCCGCCAGTTGATTGTCCGGGAAAGCAGCCTGACGGTGCGCAGCCTTGTGACCTCGTGCCGCCTGCTCAACGCCACACGGAGCGACAACAACCCGCACGGCTTCATCATCGAAGCGTTCACCATTACCGAAAACAAGGATTTACAAACCGTCAAAAGATAGCCGTATGGAAAGGAAACAGAGTTATATCGGAAAAGTACAAGACTGGGCGGACGACTGCCTGCGCCGGATGTGCGGACGGATTACGCCGGGCAAAAGGCTGGCGGTTATCCTCGTGATGTTCTTCTTTTTCGGCGGCTTGTCTATCTACATCACCGTTTCATCAATCTACAATATCGGGAAACGGGACGGCAGGCGGCTGCAAATAGAACACATCAAACAATACCCGCTACACGATAGCGACAGTATCAACTTATTAAACAGACTGAACAATGGACGAAGTACAGAAGAATGAAAGTAGCATATCTACTTCACCAACAAATGGGAAGCCCCCAAAAGAAAATAAGCCTAAAAAGGAACTGACACCCCAACAGGTACAGCAGCGCAGGAAAATGATAGTCTTCCCGCTGATGTTCCTTGCCTTTGCCGGGTGCATGTACCTGATATTCGCCCCCTCCGGCAAAGAGAATGTGAATGTGGAAAGCGTGGGCGGCTTCAACGCCGACATACCCCTGCCCGCAGAGGACGGGATTATAGCCGACAAGCAAAAGGCATACGAACAAGCAATGCTGAACCGCAAACAGCAGGACAAGATACAATCCTTGCAGGACTTCGGTTTCACGGGGGACGATGAAACGGAAGAACCGCAAGCGGAAATCGACCTGATGCCGGAAGATGATGCGAAGCCCCAAAGGGGCGGCGGTGCTTCTTCACGGGCGGCTTACCGGGACATCAACCGCCAGTTAAGCACGTTCTACGAAACCCCGGCGGTGGACGAGGAAAAAGAGGACTTGAAGCGGCAGGTGGCGGAACTGACCGACCGACTGCAACAACAGCAGAACGCCACACCCACCACTGACGACCAAATGGCACTCTTGGAAAAGTCCTACGAACTGGCGGCAAGGTATATAAATGACGGCGGGCAGAACGGGCAGGTGGCACAAGTGCCTGTTGCCGGGACTGTCACCCAAAAGCCGCAAGCCCAACCCGTGCAAGCAATCCGGGAAACGACCGTATCGGGATTGCAGCAGCCCATGAACGATGCCGACTTCATCCGTGCTTACAGCCAGCCACGAAACTACGGCTTCAACACGGCGGTAGGCACGGGCTACGCTATGGGAAAGAACACGGTAGCCGCCTGCATCCACCAAGACCAAACGCTGACGGACGGGCAGGCGGTGAAACTCCGGCTGCTCGAACCTATGCAGGCCGGGAACATAGTCGTGCCGAAAAATACCCTTGTAGCGGGTACGGCAAAGGTGCAGGGCGAACGGCTCGACATACTGGTGTCTTCGATTGAGTACGCTGGCAACATCATCCCGGTGGAGCTTGCCGTGTTCGACACGGACGGGCAAAAGGGGCTGTCCGTCCCGTCCTCAATGGAACAGGAAGCGTTCAACGAAGCAATGGCGAACATCGGTAGCGGGCTGGGTACAAGCATATCCTTTGCCCAAAGTGCCGGGCAGCAGGTGGCTATGGACGTGACAAGGGGCTTGCTGCAAGGAACGTCCGGCTACCTCGCCAAGAAGTTCCGAACCGTGAAAGTGAAGCTGAAAGCCGGGTACAAGGTGATGCTTTACGCCAAACAACAATAATTATTAACCACTAAAATTTCAATCAACAATGAAACAGATTTTTGTAATGTTCGCCCTCTTGCTGGGCGTGTGTGCGGCAAACGCACAGGAAACCGACACCGTGAAGTATGCGGCTGGCAACGACTTGTACCGGGGCATTACCCGGAAACTCCCGTACCGCCAAATGGTAACGCCCTACGGCGTGGAAGTGACCTTTGCCAAGACGGTGCATATCATCTTCCCCGCCGCCGTCCGCTATGTCGATTTGGGAAGCAACCACATCATAGCGGGCAAGGCGGACGGTGCGGAGAACGTAATCCGGGTGAAAGCCACGACAGAGGGCTTTCCGGGCGAAACGAACTTCTCCGTCATTTGCGAGGACGGCAGTTTCTTTTCGTTCAACGCCAAATACGCCCGTGAACCGGAAATGCTCAATATCGAAATGAAAGACTTCTTGGAAAATGAAGATACGTCTGACTTTTCGCATACCCGCATGAACATCTACTTCCGGGAACTGGGCAACGAAAGCCCGCTATTGGTGAAACTGATAATGCAGAGCATCTACAAGAACAACGACCGCAAAGTGCGCCACTTGGGTAGCAAGCGTTTCGGCATACAGTTCTTAATCAAGGGGATTTACACCTATAACGGGATGCTCTATGTACACACGCAGACGAAGAACAGTTCCAACGTGCCTTTCGATACCGACTTCATCAAGTTTAAGATAGTCGATAAGAAAGTACCCAAACGCACGGCTATTCAGGAAACGGTGCTGGATGCGGTACGCAGTTACAACGAGGTAGTAGAGATTGCCGGGAAAAGTACCGTCCGCACTGTGTACGCCCTGCCGAAGTTCACCATACCGGACGATAAGCTACTGTTGGTGGAACTCTACGAGAAAAACGGCGGGCGGCATCAGGTTATCCGGGTAGAGAACGCCGACATCGTGAACGCAGAAGTGATTAACGAACTCAAAATCAAATAGGGAATGAAGAAACACATCTTTATAATGATGCTCTTTGCGCTGTGCCTGACCTCGTTTCAGGTACACGCACAAAGATACCTGCCGGGTATGAAAGGCTTGCAGGTCACGGCGGGCATGACGGACGGGGTGCATTGGAATGACAACACGGATTTCGCCTACCACATCGGGGCGGCATACAGCGTTTACACCAAGAACGCAAACCGCTGGGTGATTGGTGGGGAATACCTGCACAAGAAGTATGACTACAAGGATATGCAGATACCAGTCGAACAGTTCACCGCAGAGGGCGGCTATTACCTGAAATTCCTTTCGGACAGGCGAAAGACTTTTTTCCTCTCGCTGGGATTGTCGGCACTCGCCGGGTATGAGGTGAGCAACAAAAGCGAAAAACTGCTGCCGGACGGTTCTACCTTGCTGGATAAGGACTGCTTCATTTACGGCGGTGCGCTCACGCTGGAACTGGAAGCCTACCTGACCGACCGGGTGGCTCTGCTGCTGAACGCAAGGGAACGGGCGTTGTTCGGCTCGGACATAGGCAAGTTCCACACGCAGGTATCTTTGGGAGTAAAATTCATTATCAACTGACCCCTATATAATAATGTATATGAAGAATGTAATGTATAAAATCATCATGGGCTGCTACATCGTGGCCGCCCTTGTGCTTGTCACCGCCTGTAATGACAGTTTGGATATTCAGCAGGCGTACCCGTTCAGCATCGAAACGCTGCCAGTACCCAAAAGGCTGAAAGTCGGGGAAACCGCTGAAATACGCTGCCAGTTGGTGCGTGAGGGTTACTATCAGCCGACTACCTATCGGATAAGGTACTTCCAGCCGGACGGCAAAGGGAAGCTGGAAATGGACAACGGCACGGTGTTCCTGCCCAATGACCTTTACCCGCTGGAGAAAGAAACATTCCGGCTCTACTACACCTCGGCATCGACAGACCAGCAGACGATTGACATTTATATTATCGACAGCTTCGGACAGATGCAGCAACTTACACTATCATTTAATAATGACAACAGCGAAGAAGAAACGGAAACAATAACCCCCTAACAATAAAATGACATGGTAAAAATAGAATTGGATATAAAAGGTATCTCGTGGTATATAGAAACCACGTTGGAAACAGATACGGTTCCGGCAGTAGGTGACATCATTATCGTGGATAAGGACTGCATTTCCGCACGTGACAGGGCTGAATTGTGGAAAATACCGTCCAATCAGGTTTTCAAATGGGTGGACGAAGAAGAAGATATGCCCGTTATGGAATGGTTTGACAACGACACGGAAATGCTTGTCAATAAGCGGACTTGGAAATACGACATCGAGGAAGAAGAAACCGTGTGCATACTTAGTGTAAAATTTATTCACTGTGAGGATTTGTAGCTGTGATATTCGTTTAATGATACGCAAAGCGTAAATATTGGGCAGACAGCCCGCCGGGAAGCATCGGCGGGCTGTTTCCATGATAGGGAAACGAGCGGCTTCTTTGTTACTTTCTTCACCCGCTGGCAGGCTCACGGAAGAAAGTAACGGCGGCAAACAGCCGCCGTTCTCTATCAACTGATTTTAAGGCTCTTTATGGACGTGTATTTCTCTAACCACACCTTTACCTGTTCCATGTTATATTCGCCCGTTATGACCGCCGTATGGTCGTTTATGGCTACAAACCGGACACTTTCATAGCTGTTTACCCAGCCTTGCAGGGAACAGACACCCCACGTTGCAACATCTTCAAAAACACTGCGGTCTATTTGGCTGATTGGCTCACCGAAAACTACCGTCATTGTCTGAAAGTCCGGTTTGTCCTCCAACAGTTGCAAATGGCGCAACGTGCCGAACTCGTCAATTTTACGCCCCCACGCCCACACATCATTATATAAATCATCGCCCCACTGGTGCGGGCGGTCGAAACGAACTTTTACCTCTATGGTGTGTTCGTTTTCTTCTGTGTCCTCGATAACGCCCGTTACCATTAAGCCCGTAAAAATACACTCGCAACGCTTGCCGATAAGCTCCTTGTTTACTTCTGTCGTTTTCATATCCCTAAAATTTACTTATTACTCTGTTCTTTTTTCGCTATCCACCCGTCACGCCTGCGGCGGCACTCTGCCAGCGTTTTGGCTACCGTGCTGAAAAGTTCGCCGTCAAAGTGGCGGTAGTCATATTGAAAATAAATCTGTCCCCTGAATGCGCCTAAGCAACATTTCACGTATTTTTCTTCTCCCGGTGTTTGGGTGATGCTTACCCCGTTTTTGTTAAGTGACTGCATGATGTCTTATTTTTTTACGGTTATAAACTTGGTTGTTTTTAACGGGCAGGGCTTTGACACCCCGCCCGGATTGGTTGTTATGCCGCACGGAACACAAAGCCGTCATCAAACCAGTAATCGCACATGAACAGGTCACGGGCAAACTTTTCATAATCGAAATAGGTCTTTGCGAACTCCGGCAGGTCGTAACATTCTTCTATAATTTCATAGGCGAAATCTTCTTCATCGTCATATTCCCCTTGATATTCATCCCGGAAATCACGTACAAGGTCGTCCGCATCTTCCTCGCCTAAATCATGGCTTTTATAGTTGCACCACACGAAAAAGGCTTCCTGCTCGGTGTCGCTCAAATCCTCCACCGCATCACGCAGGGAAAAGAAATTTTCAGAAATCCAGCTTTCGCCGATTAAGCCCTCCGGCACGTTCTCCCAGTCCTGAAACATATATTCCACATCTTCCTCGTCCTTGTGAAGTTCCCGGCAGGCTTCGTAAAATTCTTCCTTGTCCGAATAATCCGAAAGGTTGAGCCATGCGCCGGACAATGAACCGTTGTTGTACTTGGCGTAAGTGCCTACATAAACGCTTGCTGCTGATAATGTCGTTGCTTCCATATTGCTGTAATTTTTAAGTTTTTAATTTTATGCGGATTCGAGAGGTGAGGGAGTTGAAGTTTCACTGAACTTTTTTCCTGTTTCCCGTAAATCCGACTTTTTTTTTATGCGTCTTCCGGTCGGGTCGGTCGTTTTCGTTTCACATAGGCGTAAAAGGGTAGTGTTTAGAGTTTGCAAAGTTTTGGGCAAAAAATACCTCGCAAGGCAGGGAAGATTTTTTCGCCAAACCGGAACGGCTCGACCTTGCAAAATCGTGAAGAACACGTAACTACCTTTGCCTATTGAAATGATTAAAACGACTGTCCCGGCTGGGGGACTGCGTAAGAGGAAGATTTACAGATAGGGAAACTGGGGAAAAGTGCCTGTTCTCTTTCATCTTTTAGGGAACACTCCATGCGGGTGGGAAAGGCAAGGGTATGGCAAGTTTACCTTGCGGTACGCTTGTGCGGGTTTCCAACGGCTCTTTTCACGAAATACAGTCAGCCATGCCACGCACGGCTGGCGTTTCGGGGAATGTGCCAGTGGGAAAAGGATATAAAAAATGCGGGTAGTCGGTGGACTGCCCGCAAGGTGAAAGAATGTACTTTATTGGGATATAGTTTGTTAGGTGGAATTTCGTTACCGAAATCGTTACCTGTTCTGTTACCAACAGTATATAGGTAACTAAAAACTCACATGGCGACTTCCTTGTAAATTTTCTCGATGCCGACAAACTTCTTGTCAAGCCCCTGCATATCGCTGCCTATCTTGCTGTTGGTGATGCGGGCGTAAATTTGCGTAGTTTCTATATTTGTGTGTCCCAGCATCTTGGACACCGTTTCAATGGGTACGCCCTTTGACAGCGTGGTGGTCGTGGCGAACGTGTGTCGGGCAAGGTGGAATGTCAGGTTCTTTTTAATACCGCAAATATCGGCAATCTCTTTCAAGTAGGCGTTTAGCTTCTGATTGCTGATTACGGGAAGTATCTTGCCGTCCGGCAACTTGCCCTTGTACTTCTTCAAAATCATCTTAGGAATATCCAGCAGGGGAACATTTACGTCCGTGTTGGTCTTTACCCGCTTGGTGATTATCCAAAGGTTGCCGTCAAAGGACTTTTGGATATTCTCCTGCCGCAAGTTGGCAACATCGCTGTAAGCCAAACCGCAGAAACAGGAAAAGACGAACAAGTCCCTGACGTGTTCCAGCCGTTCGGAAACCATTTTCTTTTTAAGGATGATTTTTATCTCGTCCTCCGTCAAGTAGCCCCTATCCACTTTTTCCAGCCGAATTTTGTAGCTGGCGAACGGGTCACCCACCAGTATGCCGTTGTTGCGGGCAATGATGATGATGCGCTTGAAGAACTGCATGAACTTGGCGGTGGTGTTGTAACCGCACTTGCAGGCGGTACGCAAATACAACTCAAAATCGGTAATGAACATTGGAGTAATTTCCTTAATGGATATGTCCGATACGTTGTACTTGCTGCGGATGAACTCGGCAAGGTGGCGGCGGGTCACTTCATACTTGCGGTAGGTCGCTATCGTCTTGGATATGCCCACAAGCTGCTTCACATCGTCATTGTGCTTTTGGAACAATGAAAGGATTGTTTCGTGGCTCTCGCTGTGTCCCAAGAACTCGTTCTTCACTTTCTCGGCGGTCACGTAGTTGTCACGCCGCTGCATTTCGTGGTAAATGGTGTTCAGGGAAGAACGTATGTCGTCCAGCAGGGCGTTTATTCTTCCGGCATCCCTGCCTTTGGCTTTGCCTGCGGCAATGCTCCAGTTATCGGGCTGGATGCTCTGTTTCGTACTGAACTGGCACTGTTTGCCGTCAATGGTGATACGTGCCATAATCATTACCTCGCCGTTTTTCTTTTCAGAACCTTTCTTCAAATAAAAAAGAACCTTGAATGTCGATTTCATAACTCACTTTTTTTAGTTGCAAAATTACTTTTTACCTCTCGTTTCTGAGTTATGCAGACTATGGACTAATCAAGTCATTATCAGGTCATTTATGGACAAATCGTTACCGTTTTTGTCCGGTGGGGAATAGGTAACGATTTAGTAACGAAACTTTGTCTTTTACCGTACTTTTGAAGTCTTGGAAGCAGGACTTTCGGGCAATAAAAAAAGCCACAAATCATTGATTTGTAGCTTTTTGTCCGTTTACTGTCCATTTCTGTCCAGTAAGTTCAGCGGAGAGACAGG
>NZ_JAHOIB020000004.1:0-30658 GCF_019129155.2 Bacteroides sp. MSK.18.37
GTTACTACAGGGAGTACAATTACCAATATCCTCAATCGGTACGCTGACAAGTGAGGTGACCAGTGCTATTACAGCGACTACACAAGTTGCAAAGCAGATTTTGAATCAAAGCCTTGCACAAGTGAAGGTTCACTTGAAAGCAAACTATATGATGTATATAAAGGAAGAAACTGAAGAGGACCGGCAGAAACGTGAAGCAGAAGAAGCTGAAATAGAACGTATGCTAAAAGAAATGCAGATACAGCAGAATGCACCAGTAAAAAAGAATCCTTTAACTGAAATCATAGGAGATTTTTAAGATGGTAATATTAAGTTATTTTGTGGCCATTGCTACAGTTTTCTTCGGTTATAGAGTGTGGAAAAATAGGGTGTCAGGTAAGAAGTTCTCTGAAATGAAAGGACTTGTTTATGGACTTGTTATTTGTATAGTTGCACTCTGGGTTATTAATATTTTCATAGGATTTTTACAATGAAGATTTTACTTTACATCTTAATATTGATTTGTGCCCCTTATACTGTTTTTGCACAGGAAAAAAAGGAGCTTGATTCAAAAGTCATTTATGTATCTTTTGATAAGACAAAGCATATAGTTCTACCTGAACAAGTAAGCGATATTTCATTCGGTCGTGAGGACTGTATAAAGGCAGAGAGAGTGGAAGAGGTTCCCAATATTGTACGGATAACTGCACAGGAAGAAGATTTTACAGGAACGACCAATCTTGTAATTGTATGTACGGATGGAAGTGTACATTCCTTTAAAGTAGCTTATAATAGGGGATATAGTGATTGCAATAATATCATATATGCCGATGGTACAAATCAATCTCGTTGTTACAGTGTTATTGTGAACAACGATAACATTACGGAAATGTTCTTTCCTGATGATGTAGTTTACTTAGTACAGGGTAATGAAGAAGTGTTTGGGGTCGAATACTATAACAATATGGTGAAAGTTGGGACCACTTTTGACGATTTCGAGCCTTCCAACCTCTTTGTTGTTGATAAGGATTTAAACACTTATGAAATAACTCTTTATGATGATTATTCAAATACCTACTCCTATAACTTTGATGATGGAAGAAAGTACATCGCCCATATCGATGTTAATAGTATTGAAATGAATAATATCGTCAACAAACTGCATTACAAGAAAAGAAACATCTTTAGTGTTGGTGTCATAAAAAACAAGTTCGAACTATCTCTTGCAAATCTGTATGTAAAGGGTGATTTCATGTACTTTGTCTTTGATATAAAGAACTTTTCAAATATCGATTATGACGTGGATTTCATAAAATGTTTTCTACGAGATATGAAAAAAGTCAAGAACTCCATACAGCAGGAAGTTCCTTATGACCCGGTTTATCAGAAGGATTTTGAAAGAAAGATTTTAGGTAAAAGCAAAAATCGTTTTGTTCTGGCATTTCATAAATTCACAGTTCCGGATGATAAGATGTTCGAAATTGAAATGTTTGAAAAAGGCGGTGGCCGACACATGAAACTCACAGTGTTGAATGAATATATACTTAGAGCTGAACTTTTAAAATGATGGCATATGAAACTACAGGAAGCGTTATCAGAATATCAATATCGTAATGTAGGACAATTCCGGGCGATTGCAGAGAGTCTAGGTTATGCACAAGAATATAATAAAGGCTCGCTGCGTTTTTCCCGTGGTAATGACGAATACCACATTGATATGGAAAAAATTCGTTCCTATACGAAGAATGAGCCTGATAAAAATAAGCTAGATTCGTCAATGGAACGTATCTGTTCCTTTTTTGACAAGGAAAAATCCTCTTCGATAGAGTATAAAAGCGTTCTGGCCAAAGAAGGTTTTGATATAGTAAATTGGGGAAACCTGAAAGATGATGAAAAGGATAGGTTTACTGTGATTGACCATAAAAATAAAATAACCTATACAGGAAAAGAACTGTATGATTACGCTTTCCAAAATGGTTATATGTTGGATGGAAAAGGTACAAAGCTAGAAAAAGGGGTTATGTCAGAATTGACGGATGTCAACGGTAAACCTGCAAAAATACGTCTTTCAGAAAATGGTATATCGGTTTTTTATAAGAAAGAATCATTGGTTATACCTGACTCTATCTATGGTAAGAAACTATCGCAGAAACAAAAGGATGATTTACTGAATGGTAATGTAATAGTGTTATCGTCTAAGAAGGGCGATATTATGCTTCAGGTTGATAAAGAACTTAATTCTGTGATTGTACGTTCGGAAAAAGAACTGGCCATACCTTCTAGGATTGGCGGTTATGAACTGACTGCTGCTGACAAATATTTGCTGGCTAATGGTTTTGCTTTAGAAAATAAATTACTCAAAACTCCGGAAGGTAGTTATATTATTGCAGATGTTTCAATGACAGCAGATAAAAAAGGGTATCAATTCGCTAACATTCAGTCTATATCTGAAGATAAAGCGATTGAACTCATGCAAAAGAAATTAGAGGAAGGGAAAGAAAAAGAACCGGTTCCTGAAAAAGAACGTGTAGAGGGTCGAGAACAGCAGCTTAAAGATGTTCCTGATAGGGACATGGAAAAAGAGCTTAAAGAGGCTATAGAAAAAAATGACTATGAAAAGATGGCTCAACTGAAAGAGGAAGGTTATAAGCCATCTGAAGAAGTTATAAGAGGATTAGGCGGTGATGTGAAGATTGATGAGACACAGGCTATAGTCATTGAAAAGCTTTTCGGCACGAAACCAGAGGTTCAGAAAGAGGAAGAGACTGTACAAAAGAAGGAAGATGTGAAGATTGAGAATGTGAACGAGGAAAAGAAGGTTTCTACTCCTGAATTAGATAAGGAATTTAAAATTGCTGTAGAAAAGGGTGATTTTGCAAAGCTGGCCGATATGAAGGAAAAAGGCTACAAACCTTCACAAGAACTTATGCAGTCACTCAGCGAAACGACATCAAGCAATACCATGATTGCAGTGCAAAAAATCTATGGTATAAAGTCTGCATCGAATACATTGGGAGATGTGAAGTTAGCTCATGGGCCACAGAAAACTACTGAAAATGACTTGAAACGTCCTATTGCCAATACTGTAAATAGGATGTTTTCTGACCTATAAAACATTATAAATCAATTAAAATAGAGGCTATGGAAGATTACAACAAATTAGTAGAGAAACTTCAGAATGGCGATATAGACACATTAGAGTTTGTTTTATCGCAAGAAAACCTAGCTGAGCTTTATGTAGAAGAAATGCAGTCTAGGGGTATTACTCCAGCTCCAGATAATGCTGAAAAGTGGTTAGCTGAATATGAGAATAACAATTTATACCAGTAGCTTATGATGGAAACGGTAAATGATAAGGCTTTGCAAAGGTTTGCAGAACTTATGGTTGATAAGATTAAGGAAATCAACGATGATTATAGGACACCGTGGTTTTCTTCTGTAGGACACGGTTTACCGCAGAATCTTGAAGGTAGAGTTTATAATGGTATCAATTCTTTCATGTTATTTTTATTGCAAGAAAAGCAGCAATATCATACACCTGTGTATATGACTTTTCTACAAGCAAAAGAGCAAGGGGTTAAGGTAAATAAAGGTGCTGTTTCTTTCCCGGTTCTTTATTGGAATTTCTCGATAAAGGATGATGCAGGGAATAAAATAACAATGGATGAATACAAGTCTTTGAGTAAAGAAGAGAAAGAAAAATATACGGTATATCCTTTTACAAAGGTTTATCCGGTATTTAATGTTGACCAGACAAACTTTGCTGAAGTTCATCCTGACAAATGGAAGGAGTTGCAACAGAAGTTTCATATTGCGGAATTGAAAGATGAAAAAGGAATGCTCTCTTCTCCGGAAATTGACTATATGCTGAAAAATGAAAAATGGTTATGCCCAATATCTTTGACTTTAAGTGATAACGCTTTTTATCGACCTTCTGAAGATAAAATATACGTACCACTTAAAGGTCAGTTCAAGGATGGCGAAAGTTTCTATGCAACATTGCTTCACGAAATGGCACATTCAACAGGTGTAGAATCTCGTTTAGGTCGAGACCTAAAGAATGTATTTGGAGACCCTAAATATGCTAAAGAAGAACTTGTTGCTGAACTGACTGCTGCTGTAGCGTGTCAATCTCTTGGGATAACTTCTGGAATACAAGAAGATAATGCCAAATATCTTAAAAATTGGCTTGGTGCTATAAAGAAAGAACCGAAATTCCTTTTCAGTGTATTATCTGATGTCGGTAAAGCCAGTACAATGATTTTGAATGAGGTATGTAAGGAACAACAGAAAAAGATAGAACAGAACGAAGAAAAGAAGGAAGAGAAGAAGGAAGAAAAGAAGGAAGAAAAAATATCTGAAGATAAGTGCAGGGTTTGTAAGGATGAAGAACTTTCACCGGCTTTCAAGGTTGCCTTGGCCGCAGCCATATCTGGCTCATTTAAAGCAATGGCCGATTTGAAAGAACAAGGCTACAAACCATCATCTGAAGATATAAAGGCATTGAAAGAGGCTGGTCCTAAAGTTTGTATTGCTGCACAGACAATATTTAATATTAAGTCTGAGAATGCCTTTGCTGTTGCAGCAGCACCCCAAAATAAGAAAGAAGATAAACAATTAACTTTAAATTTTTAGAACTATGTTATCAGGTGAATTAATCGGTTTTTTAGGCTCAGACGCTAAAAAAACAGAAAAGGGATGTTCATTCAATGTATCACACAAGTACCGTGAAAAAGGAAATGAAAAAACTCTATGGGTGTCTTGTTTTCTTAACTATGAAACAAAAATCGTGGAGTTTTTAAAAACCGGTACACCGGTCTATGTAAGTGGGGATATTACGATAAGCACATTCACACGTGAATCAGGCGAGGTTATTCCTACAGTTACGATGGGAGTTAGAAAAATAGAATTGTTACCGAACAAAAACAAAGAATGAACTTATGGAACCGGGAAAGAAAGAACTATCTTTTGTTTTCATCCTACTTTCCGTTATCATCGGTGGAGTTGTCGTTTTTCAGTGGGTACTGGTGAATGAAATATATTCACCGGCACCTGCCGTAATGTTACAATTTGAAAAACTCTTGCGGAAAGCTATAATGTTCAGGTTTATCTATGTAGTACTGATAACAGGGTTAGCCTTCCTTTTCCCGGTTCAGAAACGCAGGGATGAATCTTTAAAATGGATATATACCACAACAACCTTAATTCTTGCGGTGGCCTTAGTATTGGGCTTCAGTAATGTATTGTCTTGGTATAATTTGTTTATTTTTCCGATAGTATTTATTGGATTCACAGTGATGGTTATACAGACTGTTGGATTCTTCCTGAAGCGTCATGTCGTATCTGAAAAGTCTATCTTCGGCATTTCACATGAAACTTCCGATTTCTATTTTAGTTTTGAAACCGCCAATGGCCCATTGGTAGTACATAAACCACAGCAAAATATGTACATCGATGGCGGTCCGGGTTCCGGAAAATCTGAAAGTTGGATTAAAGGTATCATTTACCAATGTGCAGAACGTAATTATGCCGGGTTCGTGTACGACTGGGAAGGTGACCCGACAAAGAAAGGTTCGCCCATATTGTCCCGTATTGCATACGGAAGTATCGAACATTTTAAAGCGAAGAAACAGCCTACTCCAAACTTTGCATTTATTAATTTCGTTGATATGTCCCGTACAGTCCGGGTAAATGTACTTTCGGAAAAATATGTACCTAAAGGTAGCGAATCTCTGTTTATCAGGAATATTGCTACTACCTTAATGAAGAATCTTGAAGCGAGCTGGAAGGAGAAAACGGATTTCTGGGCGAACAATGCTATTAACTATGTCTATTCTATAGCTTATAAGTGCTATAAGGAAAGGAATAAGGGAATAGGCACATTACCGCACGTTATTGCTTTCGCTTTGTCTGATAGCGATTTGGTCTTTAAGTGGCTTTCTGAAGATGCTGAAATTGCCTTGAACATGTCCTCGATGCTGACTGCATGGAAACTCGGTGCCCAGCAGCAAACTGCCGGTGCTGTTTCTTCTGCACAGACTCCGCTTGTATTGCTGAACAATAAATATATATTCTGGGTGTTATCTCCACTGCCAGAAGAAGAGTTCTCTTTGGATATAACCAATCCGGAACATCCTACCTTGCTCTGCATCGGAAATGCGCCCTCTATCAAAGAGGCTGTATCTCCCCCTATCTCCTGTATAGCCAGCGTATTGATGTCCCAAATGAACAATCCGGGTAAAAATAAGAGCGTCTTTTTGGTTGATGAGTTTCCCACTATCAACCTACAGGGTATAGATACCTTCATCGGAACCGCACGAAAACATTATGTCGCTACGATTCTTGCCGTTCAGGATTTCAACCAGGCTATCCGTGATTATGGAGAGAAAAGCGCAAATATCCTGAAGAGCAGCTGCGGAACACAAGCCTATGGAATGACCGGAAATGAAAAAACCGCCAAAGACATAGAAAATCTACTTGGCGAAATAAAAGAAGCTCAGGAAAGCTATTCACATCAGGAATCCGGAACAAACAGTATGACTGAATCCTTGCAGAAAGAGAAGGTTATCAAGGCCCGTGATGTAGCTGGCCAAAGTGTTGGGCATTTTATCGGTAAAGTAGCTGGAGGAAAGCCGCCATTCTTTAATACTCAATTTAATATGTGTACATTTGTAGACAAGGAAATACCTCAGTTTTCAAAGCCGGTTACTTTAGGCAAAGGAAATGAAGCTCTGGAAGATGAGATTATGGAAGAGATTGTTAATCAACATTATTTTTCCATTATCAAGAAAGTTAATGATATTCTTGAAGAAGTAAAGCAAAAGGAAGAATCTCAAGCTGAAGAGGCAAAGGTATCTAAAAGTCATAAAGAATGGAAGAATTAATAAATGAAGGAAAACGTATGAAAAAGAATCTGTTATCTATTGGTTTGATGTTGTCTCTATTTTCCTGTAGTGTACCTGATTACGAAAAGGCTGTATCTGATTGGGTACAGGCAGAGACACAAGGTAAGTTTGAAATGCTGGAAGTTCTGCAAACGTCTGATATTACGGTTTCAGATAGTTTGTCTATTCTTAAAAAACAGTTTGATATGCAGAAAGAGAAAACAATCTCTATCCTTGAAAAAGATATAGATAATTCTAAAACAAAACTCTCTTTTGCAAAGTTTGCTGGAGCTGATTTGACGGATTATGAAAAGCATATAAGTAAGATAGAATCTCAACTTGATTCTGTAAACAACACATCTTTTCATAGTATATATGATAATCGAAAAGCTGAAGAAGTGTTGGTAAAAGTCTTAAAATGCCGGTATGCGCTAACTACATCAGGCAGAAAAGAAATGTCAGGTGAGTTTATATTATCTCCAGATATGAAATATTGCTATGGCAAGTTAGGAGTTAAATAAGATGGTCTAACCTAAATTTATGTGTTATGAAAGCGATAAAAATTTTTTTCTCATTCCTATTGGTTGTACTGCTCTTTTCATGTAGTAATAATGACGAGCCTGTTAATGTAGATTCTAGTTCTATATATATAATAGAAATGGAGGCTTCCGGACAGGATTATACGGCCAATGCACATATCGTTAATTCGGAGAATATACCTTTTTTGGATGAATCATCTGGTAATAGTATGACCTCTGTTGATGAATATTTTACTGGTAAGAAAACTTATATAACCTCTGATAAAGTACAGTATATATCCGTACAAGGTGTAATACTTAGCGATGTGAATGCTACTTTAACATTGTCTGTATTCCGGGATGGTAAACAAGTCTTTAAAGAAACTGTAACTGTTCCTGAAGCTGATAATAAGACAAAGGCTTTGTATTACACTAATATAAACAAATAGGATTATGAATGAGGCGGTTATTACACTTAAACCAAAACTAGGTTATTGGATAGCAAAGTATTCTTTGCTGGTTGTTATTGTTTTGTTGATACCTTATTTAGTTCGGCCTTTTATTGTAGATGTGATATTACACTATATGGTCATGGGGGTGTGTATAGTCGCTTGGGTAATGTTATGTTATACATATATAGATATGCTGTTTGCTACGAAATGGATTATAACTAAGGACGAACTAATTTTCAAGCGTGGCTTATTTATAAGACGTGAGGACCATTTGGAGTTATACAGGGTCATAGATTACTCGGAAAAGCAGAATTTCTTACAAATATTATTAAAAAATAAGACTGTAAAAGTTATTTCTGGGGATTCTTCCGACCCTGTATTATATATGTATGGCATAGATAAAAAGGTACCTATCATAAATATACTACGTGATAGGGTTCGGATTGCAAGAAAGGAAAGCGGTATATATGAGGTAACAAACAGATAATAAGCCGATTATCAGTTTAAAAAAACGTTCGTTTTGCTAAATGCAAAGATGTAAATTATCTTAATTAAGGCAAGAAATATGTGGTTAAAAAATGTTATTTCTCGATTTTTTGCCAAAGTTCTTGTTGAGCACATATCCAACCGGCAGCGGATAGATAGTTTCTTATTCTTTCTTCTGGTATTTTTTTGCCTTGAAGGAAATTAGCCTTGTCATTTTTTGCCTGTACTGGCGACCGGAGAGAATTAACATACCATTTCCTTTGTTGAATTAATTCCCTAAACGCATCTTCTAATGTTTGTTTACCCATATAGTTATGATTAAATGTTAATAGTTCTTTATTTAGTATATAAGTTATATAAGTTATATATGTTATATATGATATATAAGTTATATATATTATCTTTGTCGTATGAGAGTAAATGCAAATATATATAATTAATAATTTAAAGCATAATTGTTTATGGAATCGACAATATCTGTATCTAAAGAAATTAAAGGGAAGAAGATTATTGATTTACCTAAGAATGTCATAACTGTATTGGCCGTTCAAGCTGCAAAAGAAGGTAAATCTACAAAGGCTTTTATGGAAGGTTTATTGATAGAAGCAGCTGCACAGTTCGATAGCAAGAAGTAGTTAACCATTAAATTTGTCGTAATGAATAATAAGGAGTTAAGTAGGGTCCCTAGACTACTAAGTGAAAACTATAATTCTGGACTAATAGGCCGTTTATATAATTCTGGTTCAGGAGGAAATGTAATGTTGGATATTATAATCTACTTGTGCGGTAACCATATAAACGATTTGTTTGGTGACAACTGGTTTTCAATAGAGGATTTTTGTAAGAAGATGGGGTACAATAGAACCAACTTACAGAGGAAACTAACAAAAGAACAGATGAAAGACCTGTTTGGCAAGCGGTCGCCTTGTTATATATTTAAGGATGCAAACGGTGAAGAAATAACACATCCCATAGAGACTGTTTTTGAAGCTGCTCTTTATAAGCTGGGTCTGGAAAACTTATCTTATCCTGTTGTTACCAGTGAAGGAACTTCCTACATCTTCATTCAGATATTGACTAGATTTGATATAAGAACGAATTTCAAGACCCAGAAGGGAACAAAGAGGCTGTATTGTGCAACCCTGAATAATCTTATCAAGGATTCTGTCTACACGTTATACAATCTTATTGAGAGTCAAGACTACAGGCTGTTACCAGGTAAGTACAGATATTTTTATCTTGAATTATCGAAAATGATATATCTTATCAAATACAAGATACAGACAGGAGAATCGCCTAGTTATAGACTGACAGTTAATCAGCTAGCTAAGATTTTTAATCTGGACTTTGAAGAAAGCAAGGAGAAAAAGAGAAATGTTACTAAAATCCTGAACGGTATCAATAAGTATTTGAAATATACGAACTTTAATTTCAAATATGTAAAAGGGGAAAATGAAAAATGGGCTTATACAGTTGAATTTGAATTTTCCCAAGAGACTCTGGATTATTTTGATGAACGCTATGCAGCCACATTTATTCAACGGTTTTACGGTGACCTTCTTTGGAGATATGCAGGACTTGTATATCCAAACAGTTCTATTGGCCGGGAAAGGTTGACACGGGTTACCCAGATTAAAGCAGACCGCAATTTATATGAGCAATTTCTAAAATGGGCGAACTCTGCGCAGAATACAGAACTGAAGAAAGATATTTATCGAGAAAACTTTTTCCGGGTTTTCGGAAAAATGCCGGAAGAGTTTGGATTACCTTGTAAAGCACCTGAGATTTCATAAATCCCAGCTGTGTGAAACACTACACTTTTCAATCATATTAACATTTCCAGCTGTGTAGAATACTACACTTTAGCGTTTTTAGCTGTGTAAAACACTACACTTTAGCGTTTCCAGCTGTGTAAAACACTACACTTTAGCGTTTCCAGCTGTGTGAAACACTACACTTTAGCGTTTTTGGCTGTGTTATATGCAATCTTTTTTGTGCCAGCTGTGTAGAATACTACACCGATGATTTGTTATTACAATATCGTAAATAACTGATTATTACGCTTTTAAAAAATATTAAAATCTTCCAGCTGTGTAAAACACTACACCATATTACCTAATCTTATCATAAATACCTAAACCCCCTATAATCCCCCATAGGGGGAAAGAAGAAATGACCGGAAAAATGAGATTTTTCCTTCAGATTACGTCATCATACTTTCGGAAAAATATTAAGAGCGAAATCATGTCTTTATGGCCATAACTACAGGTTATAACCTCTTTGTTTGCTTTTCTCATTAAAAGCACTTATATTTGATACGCAAATCAGGCTTTAGCCAGATTTTACTTTGCAACGATTTTGAATTATACAAAAGCTGGATATTTTTAGTCCAGCTTTTTTTATGGTCCAGCGTTTTACTTTTGGTATAACTTTAGTAAAAACTATTTTTGTATAACATGAGCTTAAAAAAAACGTTTTACTTTTTGGTTTTACCAAATTATTTTACTATATTTGTAAAAAGTAAAACAAAGCTATATGAATACACCTTCTATCTCAAACAACCAAATTGGTTCATCGATGCTTCCTTTCGTAATGTCAGAACTGACAAGTCTGGTGATGAAGAAAAAGGCTTTAGCCTTTGATGATGCGCTTCATTATATCTATTCTTCACGCCTCTATCGTTCGCTATTGGACGAAAATACCAAACAGTGGTACTCCAGTACATTGTTACTATTTGAAGAGCTGGAGAGGGAAAAAACAGAAGAAAAACGTAAACAGAATGATGAAAAGAAGATTCTACTGTTCAAGGTGTTCTGCATAGAGAACTTCAGGGAATCTAAAAAGATGGGAGCAGAAGAAGCCCTGTTGTTATTTTCTAAGCACAAGGTTTTCGATTTCCTTGAAGATACATTCGAAATGCTACACACCCAAGATTCAGAATACATAATCGATACAATCACAACCTACATAAAGAAAAGAAAATGAAACTATATCACGGTTCAACAGTTTGCGTTAAGCGGCCCAGTGTACTAAAAGGCCGGAAAGCTACCGATTTCGGAAAAGGTTTCTATACGACCACCAGTTTTGAACAGGCCAAGAAATGGGCGATATTGAAGAAGAACAGGGACTTCAGCGAAAAAGCGATTGTTTCAGTCTATGAAGTTCCTGATGATATTCTCAATAGGGAATTTTCGGTTTATCGCTTTGATGGCCCGACTAAAGAATGGTTGGAGTTTGTTGTAAACAACCGCAGAGGAAGAGGAAGAGCGCAATATGATTTAATAATGGGGCCGGTAGCCAATGACCAGTTATACGTTACCATCCGGCTTTACGAACAAGGTGTTGTTTCAGCTGATGCAGCTATTGAAATGCTGAAGTCTCACAAACTGTTTGACCAGCTTTCCTTTCATTCAGGCAAGGCTGCATCATTGCTGAAATTCATAGAAGCGATAGAAGTCTAATATTTAAGAGTTATATTTATGAAAGACCAATTCAAGCTATTAAGAGATTGCATCCATAATGACATTCCAGCGATTGTTTTTCAGGGTGATGATAAATGTTTACCGGAAATCTTGAATGCAGCGATAGAGATATACCGGCAAAATGGCTGTAGTGAAGAATTTCTCTATGATTTAGGTTTATTACTCAATGATGTAAAAGTATATCAAGCAGAAAGTCCTGAAACGGTGAAATTACCCAGATTATCACCTGTTGAAAAAGAACTTGTTAAAGAAGAAATCATAAAAAGAAGTAAACTATGAAGATTGGATATGTAAGAGTAAGTTCATCGAAACAGAATCCTTCTTTGCAACTGGAAGCACTTCAGAAGATTGGTTGTGAGAAGATTTATCAGGAAAAGAAATCGGCCTTTAAAGAACGGCCAGAACTACAAAGAGCTTTAGAAGATATTCGTAAAGGAGATATTCTTTGTGTTTGGTCTTTAGATAGACTAGGCCGTTCTATGCCTGAAATTCGGGCTAATATAGATTATATACAGAAAAAAGGAGCTGATTTACTCGACATCACTCATAATGTTGATACATCGACAGCTTCAGGTAAATTACTAATACCGATTCTGACCATGCTGGCAGAAGTTGACCAGGTGTTAAGGGAAGAACGAAAAACAGCCGGTTGGGAAATTGCCAAGAGAGAAGGCCGAACTGGAGGCCGGAAAGCCGGACTAAGTGAAGCTGCACAGAAGAAGGCTGAACAGGCAAAGAAGATGTATTTATCAAAAGAACCTCTTTATTCTGCAAGAGAAATTTGTTCAATACTGAATATATCATCGAGAACATTGTACCGGTATCTCCGGCATGTTGGTATAGAACCAAAAGGAAGTAGTTTAATCAATAACGTAAAAGATAACCATGAAGGCAACTTATAAGGAATTTAGCAAATATCTGCGTGCGGTAGCAAACCTGTACGCCAAATATGGCGATGCACCGTTAGAAGTAGAAAAAGAGTATAATAAACTGCATGATGCTTTGTGCCAGATGCACAACGATTTCGACCACGGTGCTGCACGTATTGAGGAACTGAAAGATATATTCGTAATTCAGTGTGAGGATTACGGCCAAGGCTGGAATGCAAAATAATTACACTAATATGACATATTATGGAATCCCAGAAAAGTAATAGGCAAAAAAATATGATAAGGGAGACTGCTTTCAGGTTGTTTTTCACTGATACATTCCAGTCTGTTACCTTGAAACGAATTGAGCAACAGTTAGGTATCAGTAGAGGATGTGTTATGTATCACTACTATTCCAAGCAGGAGATATTTTCTGATGTGGTAGATTTTTATATCATAAACAGGCTGAATATATTATCTTTTCCTGATACGCATAATTCTGACTCTTTGAAACACTATTTGCATGAACTCATAACGAGTATGCAAGAAACATTTACTTCGCTCATAAGCGAAGTTTTTCCGGAAGGTAAGAACGATTTTCTTAAATCCTTGATGGGATTCATTGCACAAGCGGAAAAGTATTATCCCGGTTTCCATCAGTTCCTTCAATCATTCAAAGATAGACTAAATGATTGCTTAGTACAAATGATAGAGAAGGCAAAATTGACTGGAGAAATAAAACCGGATATTGATTCAAAGATACAATCTGAACTTTTCCAATCCATAATAGTAGGAAAGCTGTTTATAAATGCACACGCTGAAGATTCTTACATGAATGGACTTATAGAAATCATTGATTCGTATTACTCCTTCATTGCCTTATAAGAAAGAAGCCATATCAAAAAAGATATGGCTTTCTTATAACTTGGATAACTTTACTTACGGAAAAATATACAAGCACAGAGACTATTTTTTTCCTAAAGTACCGTTTATGAACTTGCGTTTGTAGCTTGATATTTCTTTCTTATTCTCTTCCAAGAATGCTTCAAGCAAATTCCCTAGCATTTGCATCATTGGGACTTTTGACATTGTAGATAGCATTTTAAGTTCTTGATGGAACTCTCTAGGTATCTTTACTGTTTCCGTGTCTTGTATTTCTCTTTTTGAGAATAGTAAAGAAAGACCTTTAGGTGAAGATACTTCAGGAAGTTCTGAAGGTTCTTCGGTCCTTTCTTCGCTCTCCTGAATGACTTCTTCCTGTACTGGAACAACGGCTTCAGCCGGTTCTGCTGCGCTGGCTTCTGGTTGCACTTCTGGCAATACTTCTGGAATTTTCTCTTCAGAGGTCTGTTGTGATGATACAGATTTTATACTCTGTACTTTCTTTGCTTCTTCTTTACCAGCCTGTACCAATGCGAACATTGATGTTTTGGGTTTTCCTGTATTTTTCTTTTCGTCAGCCATAATTTCAGTTTTTAACGTAATCAATCAGTAATTGTATCATTTCTTCTCCGAAATCATCACAGGTATGATTATAGTTGTTTATTATCGTAGATAGGTTTCTCTGGTAATTAACCTTACTTTCCTTAATGTGATTGTTCAGAAGCTCAAAAGGTAGATTGTCTTTATTTGCTATTAGCTCTTTGTATTCAAGCAAATTAGGTGTAACCTTGTTTGGCAATCCTTTTACTATTGTCTTGTAACCTAGACTTTCACGTTTAGACAAGATATTTTCTTTGTAGTAATTGTAGAACTTCACTGTGTGCAGCACTTCAATTTTTGAAGGAGCGAAAGGTATAATGACCACATCCATCATCATCAGAGTTTCCACTACCCCAGCCTGTTTCAAGTTTCCCGGAAAGTCAACCAGTATTATATCAAAACTTTCTTTAAGAAACTCAATGCTATTAATGAAGTCCGATGAAGATATGCTCATTACTTCGTACTCGTCTTTTATATCTTCTTCCTGTTGTGCTTCATCGAAAGCTCTTAGCTCTCCCATTGTATTTTGCGCATCGTCTATATCAACAACGCCAATGGTTAAACCTGTCTGCTCGTGACTTTCATGTACATATCCTGCGAATAAGGCTGTCAATGTTGATTTACCTGTTCCACCTTTAGGGTTTTCGAATGCTACGAAAATACCCGGTAATATTTTTCCCATAACTTTACGATTTTGAATTTTCTGCAATATAACTAATTAATTATTTAACAAACAAATTAATTGGATAATTTAACAAATAATTAACTAACTAATTAGATAACTAACAAACTAATTATCTAATCAACTAACTAACTAATTAGTTAACTAACCAATTAACTAACTAATCAATTTACTATAAAACTGATTAACTGATAATCTAGTAAACAGATTATTTGGTTTTATAGTTATCTAGTTAACTGGTTATCTAGTTAACTGATTTACTTACTTTCATTTTTTTTAGTTGTCTAGTTTTCTAGTTTGTTGGTAAACTGATTCTCTAGTTGTCTGATTGCTTTTTTTTATATCCTTTGTTCTTCCTTTTATTGGGTTGTCTAGTTGCTTGGTTAATCAGAAAACCGGTTCTTTGGTTAACTTTTACTACCTGAAAAGAATAATCCGAGGAAGGAGCCGGAGGATATTTTTCCGAAAGTTATCCCTATTCTTTTATATCTTTAGATATTTGTGTATATTTGCAGTATGCAAGGTGTGGAAATGTAGCTACATTTCCCACCTTGCAACAGCCGAGCTGTCGGATGATGTTCGTTTCACTTACATACATTTTGAAATAGGAGTATAGGATGAATGACAATAAAACAGAAGTTATAAGAGCCAGAATTTCCGTAGAGGAGAAGAAACAGATAATGGAGCTTGCCAAAGCAGAAGGAGTCTCCCTTTCTACTTATCTGAGACGTTCTCTTTTACATGGAAGATTGATTTCTAAGACTGATGTTCAGACTGTGTTTGAACTTAAAAAGATTGGGAACAACCTTAATCAAGTGGCCAGATATGTGAATACATTACCCGTTGATGAAAACATTATTGAATCTTTAGGTATCGTAAGAAACTATATTGATGAACTTAAAAAGATAACAGATAAACTGAAATGATTGCTGAAATTTTAGGTACTTTTTCACAAGAAACTTTAGCTCATAAAATTACTTATCAAGAAAGTAAAATTGAGTCAGGTATCGCAAAAGAATTGTATAATTCTTCTGGTGATACTTTATCTGAAATGTTCTCTAATATGTGCCTTGTTGCGTCTTTAAACGACCGTATCAAGTCTCCTTTTATAGAGTTCGTTTTAAGTAGTCCGGTCGGTGAGGACCTATCGGACGAAAAGTTTCTGGAAGTTACGAAAGACTACCTTTCAGCAATGGGGTATAACGAATCCTGTTTTGTCATTATCAAGAATGACGATAAGGACAATCGGCATGTACATGTTCTTGCGACTACATCCGACATAAACGGCAAGTGGATTGATGACAGTTTCAGCAAGAGACGTTCCGGCCTTATCATGCGAGAACTGGAAAAAAAACATGGCCTTGAACCTTTGGAAAAAGGCAAGTCCTCACATAATAGAACACTTGGCGAATCACAATACAGGCAATACTTCTTTGATACGGCCTTGCATAAGGCTTTACGCAGCCATAATATGAAAGGACGTATTGCGTCAATGCTGAAGGAATCTGATACCTTCTGTATGATTAATCCAGACATGAGTAAGGCTTACACTAACGATGAATGGAAAATAATGCTAGGAGAACAAAACTATGGGGATATAATGGAAGTCCTATCTAAAGGTAAATTCTTCAATCCCCTTTATAAAGATGAACTGCTTGCAGCTATGGACCGGCTTTATCCTGAATGCAGCAATATGAAGGAGTTTAGGGATAAGCTGGAGAAGGAAGGGTATTATTGCCGTCTTGTCTCAGACAAAGGAAAATCACACTATGTTTATGGAATCCCGGAAAGGGGATTCTACCTGAAGGACACTTCTCTTCCGGAACGCTATCGCTTTGGTAAGATAGCTTTCTTTGAAGGAACACAAATGAGTCCGGATGAACAGAAGCATTATTTATATAACCGTATATTCTCTATTCTCAGTGAATCTTCAGGATATGATGATTTTAAAGAAAGGTTGGCCGCAAATAACATTAAGGTAGTCGAGCATGTAAACAGCACCGGTATTTATGGCCTTTCTTTCGCCATGATGGACGTAGAGAAGCCGGAAATGTTCAAGGCTTCAGACATATCAAGAAGATTAACCTACAAAAGTATAAATGACTTCTTTCAAGGTAAAGAACCAGGTACTTATAACAGCCGGTCACAGCGTCAGGAACAGCAGCGTGCTATGGATATCGCCCCTGTCGTTTCCCAGTATTCCAGCAACCGTCAGGAATGGGAGAGGGACTTGAATTATATGTTACCGGCAGCAGCAGCCCTTAACGGTGTAGCACTGGAGAGCGGAAAGAAGGAGCGTAACAGAGAGGACGAAGATTTCAACAAGAAGAAAAAGAAGAAACGTAACAGAGGATTATCCATTTAAACCTATTGACATATGAAGTATAGTGAAGTTTTAAGCGAATGCAAGCCTACTGAAATCGGGGATTTCATGTACAGGTATTATATCAATGGCCGGGAATATATCATCTTTTCCCCATCCAAAGGAAAGATTTCCTGTCTGGAGCTTTGTAATTTCAATGAGCTGACACCTTACCAGTTGGCCGTTTCCATCCAACAGGTACCGGTAAAGCCGGAGGAAGAAATAAAGGAGTTCTCTTTTGAACATGTCTGTACAAAAGAGGCCCTTATCTCTTACCTGTTCGATGTCCTTTCTGATTCTCAGGAAGGAGCTTTGATAAAGAGAAGGGTATCGGATAACAGAGGCTATTTCCTGTACGCCCTGAAGCCTACACAGACCGGCACTTACAAGGTTAAGAACCTTTATCAGTTCGACCCTGAAAGCAAAAGGTATCAGCTTGTTTTCGATAACGACCTTTGTTGTGCCTCTATCTTTGATGAAGTGGAATCCGATACTATTAACGTGTGCTGGAACCCGGTTATCTTCAATCTTCTGGAAGGCCAGACTGAACAAAAGAACACCTCTTATCTGCTTGCTTCGGCCAATGCAGTTCTTTGTTTCCATGTCTGTAAAAAAGCACAGGAACGTTCTTCTAAAATCAACCTGTATGTCGGTAACAATTATCTGGAGTCTCTTTACTTCATTTCCTACTACATGGAGTTTAAAGATATGGGAAAAAGATTGTATGTCTCTTCAGATGATAAGAAGATAACTATTCGTATGAAGGGATGGGAGCCGGTCAAGGTAGTTAACTGTATGGCAAGAGCTGAAAAAGCATGTGCAGAACGCCTGAAGAAGTTGTACGGAGAAGATTTTCAGTCCGGGGCCCAGATATACCAGTTAGAAGCCGTGGCCAATTTTTATTTCATCGTCCTGCCTTTGTCTCCTTTGGCCGTAGAAACATTCCTGAAGAACATTATACGGGAGCTGAAGATGGAGGAAATCAGTTATGTAGTGGGCTGAAAAATTGTTGTGGGCGTTCCCTTGTCAGGTCGGGCTTTACGCTGCAAGTCCTCGCTGCGCTGTGGGCTTTTCTCTGCAATCCCTAACGCATTTTTTCCCACCCACCCAGCTAAGGTATATCCACTGCTTTGTTTTCTCCACCGCTTCTAAAACAGAAGCACCTACGAAAACAAGGCATTGGATATCCGGTTTTATAGACTCCATGTTCCTAAAGGAATATTCCGTTTATAAAACCTCATTGTCTACCCCTTTTTTTCCCACCCACCCGGCAGAGGTTGGCTATTTTTGATTGAGTAGGTCGGTGAGCCATTCGAACGGTTCGAATGACAAACACTGACCTACACAATCAAAAAGGAGTGCCCGGAATGAATCTAAAGATACATTCCTGATTGGGCACTCCGGTAGCCTGTATCTACCCGATTAAGATACTTTCGGAAAAATATATTTTTACAAGGTCTGCTCGATGGCTTTTCCGGAATGAGAATCACTTTGGGCCAACTTTATACTGTCAAGCCCTTTTGACTCCATAGGCAGACCGAAAATCTTCTGCACAGCTATCATGGTCTGTACAGGAACAGATGATTTCAGCTGCTTCAAGACTTCAGGACTGGGGGAGTAACCTTCAGCTTTCAGCCCGGCCAGCTTGGTGAAATCATTACTTTTTGCAGCTTCAGAAAAAACTATCTCAGAGTTTTTTTTTAGTCCTGCACGTAAATCATCGTTCCAGTCGCTTTCTACTGATAAATCAACGTTCGGCAGCTGGAGAACCTTTTCTTTCAGTTCATCAGAGGACATGTTTTCAATGTTCATTTCCACTCCTTTCAGAAAAGAGTCTAGTTTCAGAGCATACTTATAACCGTTCTTATCATTGTCGAATATATAAGTAAGCTGGTTGGGTATATCGTTTATATTCTGTTTATTAAGCAATAGCTTTATTACTTCCATTTGTCCCTGCGTAATATTGCCTTCAGTACTTATGTATAAAAGGTTCTTGGAACTTCCGGCCAGCTTCATTTGATAATGTGAGGCTGCATCAATCATACTTTCACATACAAAAATATGGTCTATTGGCCTTGTCTTGTCATGCCTTGAAACCACTATGCTATCGAATTTGTTTCCGGATATGCCTTTGAAGCTTTTCCCATCTTCAGCTCTTATCCCTCTTTGTGATATGCCTTGAAAGCCGTTCTGGTTGATTAGCCGGACACATGTATTGTTGTATATCTTTCCGTCTTTTCTGTATTCCCTTGACGTGAAAACGCCATTGAATACAGGAGAGGAAAGGGTTTCTAATGTAATACCTCTCTTCTGTAGGAAATCACCGTTGTAAGGTTTTAACTGGTTGTTAAGGAAAGCCAGCTGGTCAGAGTCCAGAGCTGCGTTACTGACTCCATATTTGCTGTGCTGTGATAAGATAACAACATTGTTATTGACGTAGTTCTGTATAGCTTCTCCTGCTTCTCGTAGACTAGGCATCCTACCGGTCTGCTCATAGATATGCTGCTGCATCAAATCAATGATAGTTTTTCCTCTCGTTTCATCATGGTGTACATCCCAATATGTGTAGTAATCCTTGCTATTCTTTTTGATAACAACAGTCTGAAGGCCATTACTCATTTTGGGGCTTGAATTTGAGGAACCTTCTACAAATTTCCATCCAAGATATAAGAAAAAATCAGGTAACGAAACCTCTTTTTTCAGTTTGTCAAAATCTACTTTCATGGCTTTATATATTTAGTTCGTTACTTTTATCTTTTAATGGCTCTTTGTTATTGCCTTGGGCCAACTTTATACTGTCAAGCCCTTTTGACTCCATAGGCAGACCGAAAATCTTCTGCACAGCTATCATGGCCTGTACAGGAACAGATGATTTCAGCTGCTTCAAGACTTCAGGACTGGGGGAGTAACCTTCAGCTTTCAGCCCGGCCAGTCTGGTAAAATCACTCCTTTTTGCAGCTTCAGAAAATTCTACCTCTTTTGACTGTTCGGCACTTTTGGCCATTTGTCCGATTTTCCATATAGCCATAGGATGATTTTCTACACGCTGAAGGATTGCTCTATCCTCAAAAAGAAGCTCTGGCTTATAAGACCCTTTACTGAAGGTTTCCAGATATTCCCGTTCTTTAGGGGATAGGGTGAGGACTGATTTCAGAAATTGGGTCGTGTTTTCCTTCGCTGCATCGATGGGGAAGAACTTCTGTCCGGCAGGAAGTAATGGGATTAACTGGCTCTTTATCTTAGAAGGCGAAACTTCCATAATTTTAGAAAGGTCGATTTCTTTTTTGGAAGTACCTTCAACTCCGATTGTCTGATAGAACACAATACCTTTTTTGAGCATATCCCGTTCTTCAGGACTTGAAAGCATATTGGATTTTGAGAGTGAATAGACATCGAACAAATCCCGGACTGCTGACCTCTCTATGAGTGCATTTATTTTGGTAGCAAACAGTTCGATGGGGTGTAGAGTCGGTATCCGTATTCCAGAGTCACTGACAATATTCAGTTGTATATCTCTTTCTGTTATCGGCAGAATGTGGTTCCTGATACCATAGTTCAATTCTATTTTTATGTGGTCATTATTCCCGGCCACACTATTATAGTTGAAAGTCCATTGGTCTAATGTGTGAAGTTCTTTACCTAATTTTCCGATAGTATATCCTTGCGATTGCAACAAATCAAATAAATTCTCCTTTATCTCATTCCTGATGGGACGTAGGTCCTCCATTTTTCCGCTTCTTGTAAAATCCATATCTATATCGACAGATAGTCGGGGCAGATTGAAATAGGCAAGATTGATGGCTGTTCCACCTTTCAGGGCCAGATTGTCCCTTAAAAGTGGAATTTCAGACATGTCTTTCAGTACGTAGTAGAGGCGTACCACTTTTTCTAATGTATCTCGCTGGAAACCTCTTTCTTTTGCTTTCTCGTTAATATACGACCGTGTAACATCCAATGGATTCATATCAATAGTATTATTGGGTTAAACTCAAAATAAATTGCGGAACATATATCTTCCAATCCGGAACGTATGTCTTTGACTCATATTTATCTGTAAGATAACGAATACTCTTTCCTGTCATTTTCTTACATTCGGAAAAAAACTTATCACTTAACTTCAGCTGTTTCTTGAATGCAGAAAGTATAAAACCTGATTTCTGATAGAGAACCTGTTTATCATACAATGACAAGTAGGAGAGTAGTTTGTTTTCTTCTACAGAGTCTATCAATTCAATGTTATAGAAAAGTTCTTCGATACCTCCAGCAAGGTCTAGCCGGTCGATACAGTCAATTATTGTACGCTCGATTTCTGTTACATATATATTCTTTTCCGGGTCCTTTATAATACCAGTCCTGAACTTGTCAGGAGCATACATGTATTCTACAAAGTCAAATTCAAATGGCCGGAAACGTTTAGGGGCAGATATATATATCCGGTTGAAAACCTGATTCTGCAAACCGTAATATTCCATAGCAGAATGGTAGGCAATGTAAGAGTCCGGAACAGAACAACATCCTATTTCATACTTGTTTTCGTCTACAAAACCATCAACTGGATTTGTAGGCAGATATACGTTCCTGCGTATTTTTGTGATAATATTCCTTTTCTTGTACTTATATAAAAGTGATGAAACAGTCTCCTTGTTCTTTACCGTATGAAACATATTTTCTCCGGAAACAAAACGCTTATTCTGGATGTCTACTAGATATTTGCTCATAATTTTAATTTTTTGTCAAAGATAGTATATTTGTACCAGTTTCGCAAACAATTTAAAATTTGCTTTTTTATAAGCTAATTCCCGGAAGCATTATCTATACTTTTGTTAATAGTGATACCTTCCATCTTTATATATTTGTATAAGGTAGCTCTGGATATACCTACCTTTCTACAAACATCATCGATGGTCATATCTTTATTTTTGAGATAGATATAGTATTCATTTTTCGCTTTTTTAGCTTTCCTCTTTGCAGCTTCACTTAGTCCTGATGGACGGCCGCCAATTCGGCCTTTTGCTCTTGCGGAATTAAGGCCGGCGATTGTACGTTCGGAAATAATATTCCTTTCCATTTCAGCCACACAGCATAGGATGTGAAAAGCAAACTTCCCGATTGGACTAGAAGTATCAAGGTGTTCTGTTAAGCTGACCAGAGCGATGTTTCGTTTCTCCAGTGATTCTTGAAGTAACATGAGTTCGCAAGTTCTTCTTCCTAGCCGGTCTAGTTTCCACACAACAAGTTGGTCTCCTGATTTTAGCTTATCTATTAATCTATCTAATACAGGTTTAGACTTTCTCTTTCCCGAAATTTTTTCTTCACATATACTATCTACACCATACAGACGTAATGCGTCAAGCTGGAGACTTAGACTTTGGTCTGGAGTAGATACGCGTGCATAGCCATATTTCATTTTTTCCGGCAAAAATAGTGTGTGTCTAGTCAAGCATAAAGGAATTATTATTCAGTTCAACAAAACGAACGTTTTTTTAAACTGAATATGAGAATTTTAAAATTAACACTATTACTGGTACTATGTGCATGTACACATAGTATCTATGCACAAAGGCATTATGCCGGTGTGTCGGCCTTAGAGTTTAACTATGGGCAGAACATTTTTGGAGATAACGGAAATAGTATGAATTTGTCTATTTCCAAGTATAGAACAAGAACGACCTATTGGAAGATAGGATTAAACTACTTTGAAAAGAAGTTTGATTATTCTATTCCAAACGTATCACCGGAACAGATAAGCGAAAGAAAGGCAAGAGACTACTATATTGATGGTGCCTATTATAAGACTGTTGCCACAAATCTTTCTTCGCTTTATTTCAATTTAGGACTAGGCGTATTTACAGGCGTTGAATCTTATAAAGAAGATAAAGATAAGTATGATTATATTCTTGGTCCGAAACTTGAAGCTGAATTAGAATACTTCATATCAGGAAGAATAGCCATCCTCGGAAGAGTGAAACAATATTGGAGTCCATTTTCTGACATCAGCAAATGGAATACGGTTTGGAATGTTGGTGTAAAAGTTCTGCTTTATTGATTATGATGTTACTAGCCGCTGATGTCAGTGCATTAATAAATCTGTTCAAAGAAACTGGAGCTTTATTGATTGGTGTCGGTTTCGTCTGTGCAGGATTGGCTGTACTCAAAAAAATAATTACACGGCACGAAAATGCTAAGAATGCGATTATAACATACATCGTCGCACTGGTAATATATTTTTTGATATGGTCGCTGATATAATGCCTTTGTTTCTAGGTCTATCTATGATTGATTTAGTCTTTGTTGTAATTGCTCTCTTTCTGTTATTGGTATTCTGGAAAAGATATTTTTCCGAAAGTAAAAAAAAGGAAAAGGAAATCCATCCTCTGATACATGATAAACAGGAAACTTCTCAAAGTGTACCACAAGCCCCGCAAATAATGGTAGTTTTTGAAAAAGATATTTCGGATGATGAAGAGCTTATAAAAGAAATCGCAGATATGTATATATCAAATCGTACTTACTATTATTCAGGAGAGGTACCACAAGCCACTAAACAGGTACTTTCGGAAGAAACACCTGTTTTCTTAAAATTCGATGATATAGCATTCTCTAGTCTTGCTAGTATTGATGTGTGATGATTTAATTAACCATATGTATAACAAATTAAATTTAAACAGTATGATGTATTATTTAAGACAGTCGTTTGATTTTGTATCTAATCACAAACGTTTATTTATGATTCTGGGTTTGTTCCTGTTTACGTTTGTTCTTGTTCCAGAAATCGCTGATGCACAAACAAGCTCAATCAAAATCAGTAGTCTTGCTGATGTTGAATCCAAAGCAGAGGAAGGTTCTACAACGATTTTGAATATCGCTAAATATGTTCTTGGTGCGGTTCTTGGTGTTGCTCTTATATTCGTGATATATGCACTTGCGACTAATAATCCCCATGCGAAAGAATACTTGCTTGGCTGGATTATTGCGGTTGCAGTTATTATGGTTGCATTCCTGATAATATAATGAGAACTATGAGAAAAATAAATAGACCAATCCGGTTCTTTGGACTTTCTTCAGGACAGTTTGGTCTATTTATGTTAGCAAATGCTTTGATAATAATCGTCTTTGTATTTAAGCATGTACATCCGATTATTGTAATATCTGTTATGGGAGCTATATTTTTCGGTTCTGGTGTTCTGTTTAAGAATCTAAAGCGAGAACATAAAGCTGGAAATCCTAACTACTTGTCGAGTTTATCTATCAAATCAGCTACACCTAAGAAGATTGTAGATAAACATAAGGTTTTTAATTTTATAATGAAGAAGAAATGACGACAATAATTATATCTGCCTTAATTCTGTGCGGTATCGTTATTCTGTTGACCTTGCTTTTTATGCGTCCTTCTGAAATTCTCGTTTCTGATAAAGCTGTTGATTTATCTTCTGTTATGCCTATACAGACAATTACGGATAACGTGATTATAAACGGGAATGGAGATATGACCATAGGATATAGAATGTTTCTTCCGGAAGTATTTACACTTTCAGAAGATGATGCGAAATATATCCATGAACGTTTGGAAGGATTGTTCAAGATGCTGCCAGCCGGAACGATTGTTCATCAGCAATGCTTCTATTATGTAGGTCAATACGAAAGTGACGAATTTTCCATAAATCCCCTGAAGGCCGAGAGTCTGAAGTATTTCAGGGATAAACAGGTTATTAATAGTTATACAAATTTGTATATAACTTTTGCTGATACAAACCTGAAGAAAACTGTACGTAAAAACTCTTCTAACACCTCATTATTGAGGAAATTCAACTATCCATTTAAACAACCATATAAAGACTATGAAAAAAGATTGGAAGATATAGAACCTTTCATCTTGAACTTTGAAAATGGGTTATCGTCAATAACTCAATTTGAAATTAAAAAGATGGATAGTAAGGATTTGAACAATGCGGTCTTTGACTTTCTGAATGTCTCATACGCTAAGCCCACAGAAGATGCAACAAAAGAATCTGTCAGTCCGATAATGGTAACCCCGGCTGGAGACATGAAGGTTGGCAAAGAATACGTTGCTATGTTGTCTTTAACAGTAGAAGGAGAAAACTTGTATGAGCTTAATGTTCCCAACACTGGTAAATCAAGGTCTTTTGGTACGAATGTTGAACTGCCGGAGAACATTAGAAGTAAGTGTTCAATGCTATATCCTGTAGGATTGGGGCTACCATTTGACCATGTAGTTAATGTAGTGATAGAGATAACAGATACGGATTCTACGGTAACGGCCATCAAAGCTGAAAAAAACGGACTTAACTATCTGACAAACTTCTATCCTCCGGCTGCCGACAAACAGCGTGAGCAGGAAGAGTTTTGTGATGAGATAACTAGATTTGACTATCAGACTGCATATACAGCATTTAATGTGATAGTTAATGATTCTGACCGTTCTTCTCTTATTCGTAAAATATCCTTGATACAACAAGGATTCAGTTTCATGAATCAGAGTTCTTGTTACGTTGAAAATGCAGAATTATGCAATCTGTTTTTCGCAAATATTCCGGGTAATGCTCGTGCAAATTACAGAGGGTTTGTAAATACGACAAAGCAGGCTGTTTGCTATTTGCAAAAAGACAGTACTTACCTTTCTGATATGAAAGGTCATTTGTATAATGACCGTTTTGGAAATCCTGTATTGATTAATCTGTGGGATAATAAGGCTTTGAACAACAGAAATAAGATTGTTATTGGGCCGTCCGGTTCCGGAAAGTCCTTCTGGCTGAACAATTATATCTACCAGTCTTATGAACTGGGTAACGATATAACAATTATCGATATTGGTGGTTCGTATCGTTCAATGATAAATCTAAACCGTGGAAAGTATTTTGATTCTACGAATCAAAAACAGTTTGCCTTCAATCCGTTCTTGTGTGACAGAGATAAAACCGGCAGATATATTTACATTGATAAATCAGACCAAGAATCAGCCGAGGACTTGATAAAAACAATCTGTACGATTTTATCGTATATCTGGAAAAGGAACAATGCTATGGAGCCTTCAGAAGCGGCCATTCTGAGAAAGTCCGTTATTGCCTTTTATGAATACGTTAATAATTCATCTGTTGATGGAACCAGTGAGCGTATTTTCCCGAACATGATAGAATACCGGAAGTTCTTACAAAATGTGTTTGCCGAGAAAATGTCTGAATACGAAAAACGCAAGTTTGAGATAGAAGAAGTCGTTTTACTTTTGGAACCTTACACGGAAGGAGAACTAAGTTTCCTACTGAATGCAAAAGAGAATGTAGATATTATCAATGATGATTTGATTGCATTTGATATGGAAGATGCAGCTAAAAAGGAATACTTTCCTCTTGTTGTAATCATTACTCTTCAAATGGTTATTGATAAGATTAAGAAGCGTGAAGGCGTTAACAAGGAGCTGATTATCGATGAAGCACTTGATTTCTTGAATGATAGTAAGTTCGGAGATTTTATCGCTTACTTGTACCGTACTTTTCGTAAAAAGGATGGTGCTATCACGATTGCCGCACAAAATGTTTTGTTCCTGAAGAATTGTCCCCCACAAATTAAGGACTCAATTCTTATCAACTGTGATACAAAAATAATACTGGACCATTCAAGCTATAGAATGGAGTTACCTAATTTGCGTGATGTCTTATCTATATCAGAGGATGAAATCAATATGATAGATTCGCTTCAAACCCGTATGGTAGATGATAATACAACAAAGTGGAAGGAGTTTTTTATCAAACTGGGTAATAATCCTTTCGTATTTAGAAATGAAGTTTCACCGTTCGCTGCTGCTGCTTTCGATTCAAGACAGAAAACGGTTGTCCGGCTAAAGCAATTATTTGAAGAAACCGGTTCGACATACGCAGCTATAAACAGGCTATTAGAAGAAAGGAGAAAACAATATGGATGATGCAACTGAAGGATTGACTGAAATAAATTCTTGGGCCACAGACTTTGGTACGACTTCAAATAATGTAGCTGGTCCTATTGCTGCTGCAATGCTTGGAGTATCGTTGGTTTTTGTTGTATGGGCTCTAGCTACGAAAAAGGAAAATGCTAAAACCTATTTGATTGCATGGTTGGTAGCATTAGTATTTACAATGGCATTTATTTTATAACTAAACTTATAAAAGTATGAAGAATAAGATATTGACAATTTTCTTTGCGCTGGCTTTATGTTGCTCATTCTCACAGAAAGCAAATGCACAATGGGTAGTTAACGACCCGGCACATATGGGAATGAATGCCGCTGAATGGGCGACCAACGTTAAAAAATGGATTGAACAAGTTAATGAAATGGTAGATGCTCAGAAATTGCGTGAAGGACTCCAGAAGATTGAAAAACTGAATCAGCTACAGTCTTTAGTTGAGTTGGCGGACTTACTGGATGATGTTGCTTGTCTAAGTAGCGACTATCAGTTCTATATGAATATTGGGGGACATTATCACTGTTTGAAATTTCTGAATTTCCAACAGGTGACCGTAAATCTGAATCTCAGTACAGACCTATTGTTCAAGGTTGCGACAGTAGCCGATTTTTTCAGTATGAACTCAGAAGGGCGTATATCCTTCGTTGCTGATGTAAGAGAGGCGTTAGAAGCTGCATCCAAAGAAATGAAAGAGTTTAACGAGATTGTACGAACTGAAATTATTAAAGAATCTGTAAATAATCATACAGGCAAAACTTACTATAGTGGTAAACTAGCTGCATTTACCCGATATACAAACTAATGTGTAAAGTGTTATGAACGGACAAGATGTTTTTTTGTGGGGGTTAGAAATTACTGATTCCCTTACGATGGAGTTAACGGCCCAAATGACCGTGATAGCTCTCGGTGTTGCGGTTATTTGTTTTATCTGTAACATGGCATATAACTATCTGTATCATGGTGCTAGCCAATTACTAACACCGGACGAAAACAAGTTTCCGGACTTGATGGAAATTGCTCGATGTTTTGCTCTTATGTTCTGCCTATCATTGTACACGCCCATAGCAAAAACAATCGTTGGAACGTTGGAAGTCATTAATGAGGCTACATCCCTGACTTCAGACCGTGCGCAGGAATTTGCAGATTTTATGGAAAAGTCAGCTTCAGACCAGCAGCAAATGATAGTAGAATATGAAAAAACCTCTTTGCAATCAGAAGTAAATGCTGGTGCGGACCCTGAAGGTGCAAAACAAAAAGAGTTAACCAATATGGAACAGGATAATCGTGTTGATGAATCTGCATCTACATTGAAAAAAATCCTTACCCTGCTTAATCCGGCTAATTTCGTGGCAATGGTGATACATGCTATATCCGCTCTGTTGGTTGCGGCCATACAGGTGATTATACTGGGTATTGGTGTTGTTATCGTTAAAATACTTGTGATTCTGGGCCCGTTTGTTTTCGCTGTCAGCATCCTGCCGGTTTTCCAAAAACAACTGGCCAACTGGTTTGGTACATTGTGTTCTGTAGGAATGGTATTTACCGTTATCAATATTCTGAATCAAATAATGTGGTTCACTTTCAAGAACGTTTATAATGCGGATTCTTTCAACCTCGCTGATGAAGTGACGAAACAGCAACAGTATTTAGGAATGGACTTGGCAATAATCGGTTCCTATTGTTGTTGCTTCTGGCTGGCTAGTAAGATTGTAGGTCATGGTGATGCTGGTAGAATCATATCTAAAACCGTTTCGATTGTAACAACTGCTGCAACGATGGCATTTGCCGGTAAAGCACTTGCTTCGGGTGCTACAAATATATCCTCTGCTGCTTCTCTAGGAAAGAGTACAATAGCAGAAAAATGATAAAAAGAAAGGAGTAGTAAAATGGATTTAATGAAATTCAAAACAGTAGACTATGCTTTCAAAATGACTGTATTAGTGTCTGCTATATGTTGCTTGATAATGGGGATTGCATTTGTAGTTTCATCTATCTATTTATCAAATAAGATAGATTCAGTTCTGACAAAAGCACTTGTTTTCGATACCTCCGGACAGGTCTATAGTGCGACTTCCATTAATGCTGTTGACATGCGAAAGTATGAATATGAGGACCATGTAAAAAGATTCGTGAATCTCTGGTATTCTTTTGATGAAAGCACTTATGAAAGGAATATTGAAGAAGCTCTGCATCTTATAGGAAATCAAGGGAAAATATTAGTCAATGAATATAATGATGTGAACATGCTAAATTCTTTGATTCAAAAGAATTTAAGGTATGGGATAATTATTAAGGATTTACATATAGATATGCAAACAATACCGGTATCTGGAGAAATACTATTTACGCAGACAGGCTATCGTGCTAAAGGTAGTATTGCTCGTGATATATCCGCAAAGTTCACATTATACGATGTTTCCCGTTCTGCTGAAAACTCACATGGGGTTAAAATAGACAGTTGGGAAGTCAGATATTCCGAACCGAGAGAAATAACAGAAGCTGAAGAACAATTAAATGATTAATACTATGGCAAGTTTTAAGGACCTATTAAAAGATAAAAACAAGCTGCTAATGCTTGTCCCATTGGTGTTAGGTATCTTGTTTTTTATCGTTTTCTTCGGTAAAAACACTCAATCCGTAAAAGAAGCTGAAGAAGTTAACCAGTCTATCTTGGAACCTGAATCTGAAGGGGAAAAGAAGATTGAAAACAAACTGGATGCATACAAAAAAGAAAAGGAAGAGAACGAAAGAAGAAAACGAGAACTGGAAGAATCTAAGGTAAAGGGTAGTGACTTCTATTTCGATATGCAATCTTCTGAAGAAGAGAAAATGAAGAGTAGGATTGAAAAAATGAAGAAAGACCCATTATCTGAGGTTACAAGCGAATACACAGACGGAAATAAAGGTGGTTTTTCTGCGAAGATGCGTCAGCAGTTGAGCGAAATCGAGGACCAGGAAACTTTCGACCAAATTGTCAAGGATGCACAAAAGGAAGAAAGGATAAGAAAAGAGCTGGAAGAAAACGCAAAATTCCGGGATGAAATGCGAAAAAAATATATGGCTCAGTCAGAACCGAAAGAAATTCTTCCGAAAGTAAAAGAAGAAGAAGTGAAAGAAGTTGTGCAACCGGTATCTGAAGATACAGTACAATCCAGATTCATTGTAGAGAATGGTAAGCGTAAAAGACGTTCTCAATTTTCTATACCAAAGAAAACCAATCTTATAAAAGCGGCCATATATGGAGACCAGACCATAGTAAGTGGTAGTGCTGTCAAGATGCGTTTATTGGAGCCTCTTTTGGTTGGTGGTATAGAAATTCCAGCAAACACTATTTTCTATGGAAACGCTTCTGTTGGTAGTAGCAGATTAAAAATATCTGTGGAAAATATTAGATATGGGAAATACATAAGTCCTGTTTCTTTTACTGTTTTCGATTCGGATGCTATAGAGGGATTAAACCTACCAAACAATATGAAGGCTGAAGCTGCAAGAAGGATGGAACAAGG
>NZ_JAHOIB020000005.1:0-4148 GCF_019129155.2 Bacteroides sp. MSK.18.37
CTTTGGGAGTTTAAAAGTAAATTAGTCCCCACACTTTGGGAGTTTTACCCCTCTTTTTTTGTTTTAATGTGGGGATTGTGTATATTTGCAGCAAATCAATCGTTTATGAAAAAGAAACTACCTATTACCAAGAATAAAGATGTTGTTGTTTCATGGGTATATACATGGTCAAAACAGCAAGACATGTCCATACACGAACAAAGAATAGTTCTTCGCATACTGGAAGCGTGCCAAGCTGAACTAAAGGGAGTAAAACTGAAAGATTATGCAGGCACGAAACGCAAGTTTGAGCATGGACTTTGGGATGTTGATGCACAAATGCATGTATCTGACGTTATTTTTTCCGGACGTGATTACAATGAAATCATAGCCGCACTCGATTCTTTGGCAGGACGTTTTTTTACTTACGAAGATGACGAGGAATGGTGGAAGTGCGGATTTATATCTAACCCAAAATATAAAAAACGCACTGGCATTATAACCTTTCGTGTGTCTAACGACCTTTGGGATGTGTTTACCAAGTTCGCCAAGGGGTACAGAGAATTTGAGTTAAACAAGGCTCTTGCGCTACCTACTGGGTATTCCCTTAGGTTTTACATGTTAATGAGTGGGCAGGTGTACCCTTTGGATATATCCCTTGAAAACTTGAAAGACCGTCTTGGCATACCTGCGGACAAATACAAGGACAAGAACGGAAAAGACAGAATAGATCATTTTGAGGAAAGAGTTTTGAAACCAGCAAAGGCTGCGCTTGATGAGAGCTGCCCATACACTTTCAACTACGTGAAAGTGCGTGAAAACCCAAACAACAAACGTAGCAAGGTGACCGGGTTTAGGTTCTACCCGGTCTATCAACCACAGTTCAGAGATGAAGAACTGGAAGGGAAAGAATTGCAAGCAAAGGTTACAGCACGATATCAGATAGACAGCCATGTGTACGAGTACCTCCGTTATTCCTGCGGCTTCACATCGGAAGAGATAAACCGGAACAAAGAGACATTCATAACGGCACAAGAAAAGATAACCGACCTTATCGGAGAACTGGCTCTCCTAAACGGAAAATCACGAGAAAAGAACAATCCGAAAGGGTGGATTATAAACGCCCTTAAAGGGAAAATCAAGGATAAGTAACAAGATTACCCGGCTGAAACACTCCGGGTAATCTTGTCAAATCAGAGGAACGATTTCCATTTCTACACCAAGTTCTTTCATCTGCTGTTGTATTTCCTCGCTGCTTAGTTTCTCTCTCGCCAGTGCAAGCCCATGAAAGGCGTCCCAGCCTGCCGGCTTCGAAACGATACTACCGTTTAGGACGGCATGGGTGATTTCGCCGCCGGACTTCGCACCCTTGTTCAGTATGAAGAAGAACCGGGGTTCTTCGTGTTCCGTTGTTCCCATAATTCGTAAAGTTAGATGTTTATTTATTCCCCTTTTGTTCCCTTGCCTGCTCTTGGTAGTATTCATAATACTGCTTGTAGTTGTCCCGGTCTTTGGCTGCATCCGTCCAAAGATAGCACATGAAACAAGCGAACAATAGGGAGATAACAGCACAAAGGATTGAGTAGAACGAAATTCGTTTGTCCACATAACCGCCGTTTTTCATTCTGTACCCCTGCCGTTCAAAGTCCGCCAACACGTTTTTTAGGCGATTTTCGGCACTTTCAAGGCTTTTCCCGTCTATTTGTACCTTTCGGGCTGTTGCGTCCTCTATGCGCTTCGTATAGACTTCAACACGCTTTAGTTCTTGATACACCAGTTCTACCGCAAGCTGCGGGTTTACCCTTGGCGTTGTATCTTTTCTTTTCCGGGGGCTGTACTGTCCCTGCTTAACGTTGGAAGCTGCCGCTTCCGGGTGTGAGTTTGTTTCCATGAGATATGTTCATTGAGTTGCACTTCAGTTTGCTTTGTGTCCGCTCGATATGGGCGAGAGTGTAGCCTTTCCCTATCTCGCTTGCCTTATACTCCGTACCGCTTCGGGCTGTGACATAGTAGCCGTTAAGTTTCCCGGTGCTTGCCCTGGCTTCCCGGACTTTAAAACCTCTCTTACCAAGTTCTTCCTTGAATTTGGTAAAGTCAAAGCCCTGCATCTTCTTCAATACGCCGTCCATGGCTTCCTTGATTTCCGCTTTGTTGACTTTGCCAATGTCCTGCGACTGTACAAAGTTCCGTTCCTTGGCTATGGCATTGGCGGCTTCCGTTGCCTTTTTCCCTATCCAGTTGTCCCGGTACAGTTCCCCGGAAAGGGAAACCCGGTTTGCCAGTATGTGCAGGTGGGCTTGCTCTTTCTTGCTCTCCGTACCGCTGTGCCGGATGATGATGTACTGGTGGTTCGCCAACCCCATGCGCTGCATGAAGTCGTTACCAAGTTCCGCCCAGTCCGCATCCGTAAAGGTGGCGCTTTCCTCTATCGAGGGGCTGACCTCGAAACGTAGGCAGTTGTTTTTTACGTTCGGAAAATCAATGTGATACGGTTTCATTTCCTGCACCATTTCCGCACCAGTACACCCATAAAGTTCATGCCGGGCTATCTCGGTGGCTACTGCCTGCCCGTTTATCTCTTTGGCGAGGTCGTACTCCAATGCCGCCACACCATGTGATATGCTTTTCCCTTTCCCTATCATCGTGAGAGTATTTTTTTGAGCTCTGTAATTAGTGCCCGGTTCTCCTCGAACACTTCCCGGTACTGGCGACCACCGAAGTAGTTGTTCAGCCGTTGGAGCGTTCCTTTCAACTGGGCTATGTCCCGGAGAAGCTGCCGTTCCTCCTCGGTGTACCTCTCCCTTGGGCGCCCCCCAAGGGACAAACTCCGGCAGTATTCCGATACGCTTAGACTGCACCGGGCTGCCTGCTCCGCAAGTGCGTCCTTTTCAAGTTCGGTACACCGGAATGTAATCTTTTCGTTCCGTCTTAGTTCCATGCCACAAAGGTAATCTTAAAATCTTTTTGAGCAAAGCGAGAAAAGCAAGAATTGTCCGACAAGGACACTTCTTGCTATATATACACATGCCGCATGGGAATACATCCACGCCAACCGCCCAGCAAAAAGCCCCGGCGTGTTAGAAAATCCCCCACAGCCTAACAAATTCTACCCCATTTCTACCCAAGGGGATTACACGCCGCAGAAGTCATCCGGGAACATGTCTTCCAGTTCGTCCAAATCAATGGTTTCTTCTTCGGACACCTCCACCCATTCAATGTTTTCTTTCCCTCTTATCGCACATGAGTACATCTCGGCGGCGGCAAGAGAAGAGAACACCTCGTGCATAGGCTCGCCGTTCTCTAACCAGTAAACACAATATTCGACCATAACAGTTTTATCATTTATCGTTGTAATGCCCCTCTACCTCCAAGATGTAGACCTCTACCACTTCCTCGTAAATGTCATAGATTATCCGGTCATGGGCGGTAATGTGTCGAGACCATGTAATATCCCCACCGCCCCTTAACGCTTCGGGATGCCCAAGCCCAGTCTTAGGGTGCTCTAACAATTCTTTGTAGATTTTCTTATACTTCTTGAACAAATTGGGGTTTGATTTCTTCCATTTGGCAATCACCTTATCCACCCCGTCGGAAACCCTAATTGTGTACATCATAGACTATCGAAATAAGCGTCAATATCCTCACTGCTTTTGAGGGTAACACACTTTCCGGATTTGATTTCTTCCCTTGCCTTGTCAATCCTTGCTTGCAGCTCCGGGGTTATCATCAAATCTTCACGACCAACTTTTACCAAAGCGTAAATCTCGTTTTTCCTGCGAATTAGTACCTGCTCGCCATTGTCAGCTTTGGTGAAAGACGCTGCGAGGTTGTTACGGTATTCTCTTACTGATAATGCTTCCATATCTGTTTGCTTTTAAATTCAGCACAAAGATAGCTATATTTCAATAAAATACAAACATTTTGTACACAAACGTGTACACGCCATAAAAACCCGTTTCCAATCCTACCGCCCGTTGGTTGGTTTTGCTTTGCTCTTTTTCCCTATCGTTTTTCTTTTTCCGACAGTAAATCAACCACTTAGCTCTATAAATTCCCCTTGTCTGTTATAAGCATCGTCTGTAATATGCTCTATCACTTCTTCGCAAACGCCCATAAATAAAGGGATTAGAACATGTGTTTCCCCACACTTTGGGAGTTTAGTCCCCACA